>JAHBTD010000006.1 GCA_019638775.1 Fimbriimonadaceae bacterium
AAGCAATGGACGCAGCTTAAACTCGGGGGAATTCTGTCTTGACATCGGGGTCCAGTTTATTTCCGTCGCGCCGAACGCCTTCTGATAAAACTCCAGCGCACGAGTGGCATCTTTAACAATGAGATACGGCATCGCGCCTTCATAGCCCTTCGGGATCGCGTTCACCTTGCCTGCCATGGATGACCTCCTACCTTAATAAGTGGATAAACTTCAACTATGTTGGTCAATTGACAGAGGACTTCGCGATGTGGAGAACCACAAAAACAAACACTGTTTGAACCTATTATGCTGGCAACATCTTATTCACTTATTCACCCGAGGAACCCCGTCCACTCCATCGTCGACGGTCCTTTTACCTCGGGCAAATGATAAATATGACCAACCTCGCTGCGGTCTTGTTCAGAACCTCGCCATAAACGGCACGCTTCTTTTCAAAAAGTCAGATGAGAGGTCTATTGATCTTTGGCCCACCCCATCAACCGAGTGACCTGCCTCATGATACACGGGGGCATTGAGTGAATCAGTATCTGGATCAACATCCGCCTGAGACCCTTTATTCGTGAATGCGCCGAAGAGGCAAGGTTGTACATCTGAATGCGCCTGGCCATTGCGTGACTTCCGAGTAGTCGATCGGAATCGGCACCAGCCCCCGTCGGGTTAACTCGCCAGCCAGTCGTTCGCATCGCTCGTCCAGTATTACGTTACCATTTCCAATCGTCAGCGCGTTTATTCCAAGTCCCCGGACCTCGTCCTCTGTCGCATCGATGAGGTCGAAGTGCCGCTCGAACCAGCGAAGGGTTTCCCCTGCAAAACTATGGCGAGCAAATACGGCAATAGATTCTCCGACCACATTGAACTTCGTGTCGAGGTGAATCACGCCTTGGTGGGGAAAGTGGAGCGGCAGGACCTCCCGTGGACTGCCGAGCTGGACAAGCCGGCGGCGGAGTTCCTCTATTCCCGCCAGGTCCGTGGCCTCGCCAAGCCCGACGAGAACCTTTTCGCCCCACACCATAACATCGCCGCCCTCGATACGTCCGCGCTCCAGCCACATCACCCTCGACAGTCGGGGTAGCAGCGGACCCAGGGCTCGGACCTCCGACCGCCGGTAACGGCTCCCCATACGAGCCACGAAGAACACATCGTCGACGGAAAAC
Source organism: Fimbriimonadaceae bacterium (assembly GCA_019638775.1). Lineage (NCBI taxonomy): Bacteria > Bacillati > Armatimonadota > Fimbriimonadia > Fimbriimonadales > Fimbriimonadaceae > Fimbriimonadaceae bacterium. Next base: position 1,155 of record JAHBTD010000006.1, read on the forward strand.
CCAATGTCCCGAGTGTAGTGCTGGCTGCAGATACCTCCAATATTCTCTAGTAGGAGGACTTCCACCCCATACTCCCGCAACCGTTGTGCCAAGCACTCTTGCTGCACACGAACACGGCGCCAATCATAAGTGGACCAGAAATTATGACGGAGTTGTTTCCTGACGGATGATTCAAACAAGGACAGTATAGCCATCAAGTCGATCGTGTAAGGGTTCGCCCAGCACATCACAACCGTCGCGAGCCGATCCGTCTCTGAACGCACATCCACCCGGATTTTATCAGTGTCGGCAAATGGGAACTCGGCGCCGTCCGCAGGACGATTAAGACCCACATTGCTCTCCTTCGTCGAACGGCCTCACGTCTCGAACCATGAGCTCCACCACCGGCTCAACCCGCGTGAGTGAACTGCAGGCTCTCAAAGCCGATGTCGCAGGCCGGAACCAGTGCAACGACTGATTCGGCACGCTATTCATGAAAGTATTTTTTCAGTGAAACCCCGATGGGCATTCGCTCAATAACTCCGCCTATCGATAAATCCAATAAGTAGCGAGACCAATGAATCACACTCGCGCGATCGATTCGTTCTTGATCACCGATGGTCTAAGACAAACAGTTGACGATCGTAGGTCAATGTTTGGAGCCTATTCGCCCCACGGACTCATCATCCAAACGCCGTGACCTTGCCACTGTGTAAGTCGTAGACGGCGCCGACGACCTTCAGCGTTCCCTTCTTTACCGAACCGGCCAGGATCGGCTCCAGACGCTTGAGCCGCTCCACACCCCGCTCAACGTTGGCTTTGATGGCGTTATCGAGTATGTTGCCCTGCTTATTCTTCACCACTGCCACGGCCGGCCTAATCAGATCGACAAGACCGCCGATGGAACCCGGCAGGGTGTCTTTGGCATCAATGTGCTTGATGGCAGCCTTGACCGCGCCGCACTGGCTATGACCCAGCACCAGGATCAGCCGTACGTCGAGTTCCGCAACCGCATACTCGATGCTTCCCTTCACGGAATCGCCCGCGCCGGTGATGACGTTTCCGGCCACGCGGACCACGAATAGGTCTCCCACGCCTTGATCGAAAATTAGTTCAGGGGCAACGCGTGAGTCCGCACAGCAGACGATCGCGGTAAGTGGAGCCTGACCCTCCGCCAGTGGCACGAAATCCTCCGGTTTCCGGCGAGGGTGGGCAAGATCCCCCTTCATGAACCGTTTGTTCCCCTCGAGCAATTGAGCCAGCACCGTATCCGCATCCCGTCCTCCTGTCGGTAGATCGGCTGCCCGTCCCATCGTCGAAAGGGCGAGACCGGTCGCGCCAACCGCTAGTCCGGAAAGCCGCATGAACTCACGCCGAGACACCGGTTTCGGAACTTGCATGACATGCCTCCCTCAAAATCAGCAGTCAGGTTCAACATCCTTTTCGTTCGACAACACCAAGCATTCTGTCTTCTGAGGAAGAACCGATCTCTTTTCAATGGTGAAACTTACAAACGTTCGTAAGTAAGGATTTTGGTTTTCTCTTTTCCAAAAGACTCGTACGGGCAAGAACATGTCCCTAATCGGAACAAATCGAGTGTGATGAGAGGCAATGTTTTGAGATCCAGCGATGGTTAATGCAACCCCTCTTCCTGTCGCCACGAGAATTGGACAACATTCTCCATCGCCTTTAATGTAAATCTTCGGCCTCCGTGTCATCCCTTTGATCAGACGGGCGACTCTGTCATGCCATTCCGCGACCTCTTCTCGGTGATGAAGAATGATCGTGTCATCCTTCAGGTCGGAAAGCTGAATTTCCTTTCGTGTTGATAGCGGATGTTTTTTGGGAAGAAGAACACCCAAATTTTCTGAATCGACCTCATGGCTTTCGATCTCGGGGTCGTAGATCACTCCTTCCACAAAGCCCACATCAAGACACCCATTCTTTACGAGCTTGACGATTTCTTTACTCGTTTTCTCTCGAAGATCCAGCGTGATTTTTGGGAAACGAACTTGAAACTCGTCAATAACCGCAGGGAAGCGAGCCATAAATGCCGCCCTCGAAAATCCAATCTTAAGGATGCCGGTCGTCTTTTTCCCGACGGCACGGATATCCGATTCAATCCTTGAAATAGCCGACGCAATCTCCCGTGCTTCTCTCAGAAGCAGAACGCCCGCTCCAGTCAACCGGACGCGTCTCGTAGTTCTTTCAAACAACTTGGTGTCCAGTTCATGTTCCAACGAAGCAATAAGTCTCGTAAGTGGCGGCTGAGACATCCCGAGAATCTCAGCGCTTTTTCTAAAGTTGAGTTCCTCTGCAACAACGATGAATGCCTTCAACTTGCCAACGTCCATGCTGCACTATTACCTTTTCAGTATCAATAGATCAATAAATGAGGAACGATCGAAGTCAGCATCCATGCTACTATCGCAACGCGGTAAGAATTAGAAGGGATTACATGATGGAGATTCGGGAGGAGCGTGGAACGCCGAGTTTTACGAGGATGGGGAAATGTCACAAGAGAACAAAATGGCGAAGGAGTTTTTTGATAAACAGGCTTCGGAGACCTATGATCAACGTATCAAACCGATCGCCCCGATCATCGATAACCTGCATTTCTTGATACGCTTGATCCTGAAAGACCTTCCCTCCGACGCACATATTCTCTGCGTCGGAGTCGGAACCGGGACGGAAATATTGGAATTAGCGCAAGCGTTTCCTTATTGGCGGTTTACCGGGATCGATCCCTCCGCATCGATGCTCGATGTCTGCCGGAAGCGCCTGCAGCAGAGCGGGCTTCTGACTCGTTGCGAGTTGTATCATGGATATCTGTCGGACCTGCCGAAGATCGAACAGTTTGACGCAATTCTCTGTCTGCTCGTGGCTCATTTCCTAAAAGATAGCCAAGAGCGACAGGCCCTTTTCAACAGAATGGCGGCACGGTTAAAGGTGGCTGGCTATGTGATCCATGCAGAAATTAGCTACGATCTGTCGGCAGTGGAGTTTCCGGACATCGGTGAAAAATGGAAAACCCTCCACAGGGTAGCGGGCGCATCGGAAGAACGGGTGGCAAATATCCTAAAAACATTACAAGAAGACGTCGCGGTGTTGCCGCCCGCCTCGACCGAACATCTGTTCCTGAACAGCGGGTTGCCGATGCCGATCCCGTTCTTCCAGTCATTGCTCATCCGGGCTTGGTACGCCCAAAAAACGTAAACGTAGATGACGCTTTCGCTGAAACAGTTGAAGCGATCCGGGAATCAGCCTTCGATTTCATCTCATCCTATGTCATGGGAGGGTCACTCATGAAATATCTGTTGCTGGTCCATCATAATGAGGACACGTTTAACAAGATCACAGAAGTAAAGCGGAAGGAAATGCTCGAGGAATCAATCCAGCTCTGCCACCGGCTCGACGGCAAGAGGCAATACGTTCATGCCTCCCCGTTGCAGCCTGAGTCGACAGGAATCGTCGTTCGGGTGCGCAACGGAAAGGCAACGGTAACCGATGGACCGTTCGCCGAGACAAAAGAGCAACTCGCCGGCTACTTTCTCATCGAAGCCCAGGATCGTGATGACGCCGTTCGTATCGCCAAGCTGATACCCGGCGCTCGTATTGGAACAGTCGAAGTCAGGCCGCTAAGAGAGATCACCGGTCTGCCGGGCGAAGCGAAGCAACCATGACTTCATAATATCCGGTGCAGTCATGGCCTCTTGATTCTCTCACCAAGCCAATGGCAAGGCTACCGCCCCCCAGGAAGCCGGTGGAATGCCCCTATTGAGCCGCGACAATCCGATACGTCATACTACGCTGAAACTATGGATCCCACTTTTGCATCGCCGGATAGCGCACTGACCGAGCGGCACCGGGCACTATTGGAGGTTGCGGAAGCGATCTCTGTACACTGCGACCTGCACAAACTCTTTCGCGATTTAGTCCAGCGCCTCCCCCGGGTGGTACATGTGAACTTCGCGTCCCTCTCCTTGCACGACCCGACACGCAACCACATTCGCCTCCAGACCATTCAAGCGAACGTGCCGGCTGAGTTCGCGGGCGGCCATGAGGAGCCTCTCGATGAGACTCCCGCCGGCTTGGTTTTTCTCACACAGCAGCCGATCCTCGTGCCCAACCTTGCCGACGAACATCGTTGGCCCAAGGTCGTTCAACGTATGAAGGAGGACGGCATCAATTCGCTTTGCGTCGTCCCCCTGACCACCGCCGTGCGGCGACTGGGAGCCATGGGATTTTCGAGCCTGCGGAAGGAAGCGTATAGCGAATTGGACGTGGAATTTCTCCATCAGGTCGGGAAGCAGGTCGCAGTGGCGGTCGACAACGTCCTGCACCATCAGGAACTGATCCACGATCGGGATCGATTGCGCCTTCTGCTGGAGGTCACGGAATCCATCGCTTTACACTATGACGTGGACCGCCTGCTGCACGACCTCGCGCAACGGCTTCCCAGCATCGTCCCCTTCGACTACATCAACATCGTACTGCATGATCCGGCCAAGGAAGTCATGCGCCTCCGATTGTTGGTCACGTCGATACCCGTTACGATCAAGCAGGGACTCGAATTGCCGATGGAGGAATCCCCCGGAGGTCTCGTCTGGAAAACGCAGAAACCCTTGACCGTGCCTGACATTGAAAATGAGCGCCGCTTCCCCAAATTGATCACGTTGCTGCGGGAGAACGGCGTGCAGTCTTTCTGCGTCGTGCCGCTGACCACCGCGAACCAACGCCTCGGCGCCCTGGGATTCGGCAGTCTGGAGCGCCGAATCTATGAAGCGTCCGAGATCGAATTCATGCACCAAGCCGCGAAGCAAGTCGCCATCGCCGTCGAGAACGCGCTGAACTATGAACGTGCGCAGTCCACTCAATCGCAACTTACACGTGAGCGAGACCATCAACGGTTGCTGCTTGAAGTGAACAACGCCGTCATCACCCATCTTGATCTCAACGACTTGTTCATGGCCGTCAGTGAGTGCTTGAGAAAAGTGATTCAGCACGACGGGTCCAGTCTGCTGCTTTGCGACGAGGAGACCGGGAAGTGGCGTATTCATGTGTTGGATTTTCAGAACAACGAAAGTTTCGTTGAAGAAGGAACAATTGAAGAGAGTACGGAGTCTCCGTCCTGTCTCGCGATCAACACGGGTAAAGCCGCGCTGTTTAGAGAACAGGATCTGAAAGAGATGGCAAACTCTTCGCCTTGCGCGCAAGACCTCCTTGACCGTGGCGTGAAATCGTTCTGCTCTCTCCCGCTCCTTGCGCACAAACGCACGCTCGGTGCATTGAACGTGGGTCGACGAAGAGACGACGGCTTTATGTCGGAGGACGTGGAGTTGCTCAGCCAGGTCGCGAAGCAAGTCGCCATCGCCGTCGAGAACGCCTTGGCCTATAAGCAAATTGCGCAGCTGAAGGATAAGTTAACGGAAGAAAAACTGTACCTTGAAGAAGAAATTCAGACGGACTACAACTTTGAAGAAATTATCGGCGAGAGCCGGGCGCTCAAGCAAGTCCTCAAGCAGGTCGAGACGGTCGCCCCCACGGACTCCACGGTCTTGATCCTGGGTGAAACCGGCAGCGGGAAAGAGCTCGTCGCCCGAGCGCTCCACTATCTGAGCAACCGACGGGAACGCACGTTCGTAAAACTAAATTGCGCTGCGATCCCGACCGGCCTGCTCGAAAGCGAATTGTTCGGACACGAAAAGGGGGCCTTTACCGGTGCGATTGCGACCAAGGTCGGCCGGTTTGAATTGGCCGACCGAGGAACGCTTTTCCTCGACGAAGTGGGAGAAATTCCCCTAGAACTCCAAGTCAAGCTCCTCCGGGTGCTCCAGGAGCAGGAATTCGAACGGCTGGGTGGCACTCGCACCATTCGTACGAGTGTGCGGGTCGTCGCGGCCACGAATCGGGACCTCGCTAAAATGGTGGAAGAGCAGAAGTTTCGCAGCGATCTTTACTACCGGCTCAAGGTTTTCCCGGTCACCCTCCCGCCGCTTCGGGAGCGTCCGGATGATATTCCGTTGTTGATCCGGCACTTCGCTCAGAAATTCGCCCAACGGATGAAGAAACACATCGAAACGATTCCATCCGAGGCTATGAAGGCGCTGCAGAATTATTCATGGCCCGGGAACGTGCGCGAGCTGGAAAACTTCGTCGAACGCGCCGTCATCCTGACGCATGGATCGGACCTCTACGTGTCGCTGGCTGAATTGAAACCGACGCAGAACCACGTGGAGAATTCCGCGGCTGTCACCCTCGAACAGGCCGAGCGCGAACATATTCTCAGAACCCTGCGCGAGTCGAGCTGGATCATCGGTGGGGCCGCTGGTGCCGCGGCAAAGCTCGGCATGAAACGGACTACCCTCCAATCCAAAATGCAAAAGCTCGGGATTGCCCGTCCTCGGTAATGCCGACCTGTGACAGGAGCGTATGGAGACCTTGAAAACTCTCTCAAGACGCGGCGTCCGACAAAGCCTTCATCTCGTCCATCACGCGGGGGGCGGACCGGCGGCTCACGCCGGTTGGCGCATCGTTGATCATTCAGTTGCGGGACGCCGATGTTGATCGATATCGCTCCTCTGAAGAAGTATGCCGATTTTCGTCTCCTCTTCATCGGTCAGATGATCTCCTATCTCGGCACGATGGTCAGCTATATGGCCGTCTCGTATCAGGTGTATCAACTGACGCATTCGACCGCCCTCGTAGGTGCATTGGGTGTCGCGCAACTAGTGTCCTGTCTCTGAAGTTCATGGAATAAGTTGTGCACCGCTGGTGTTCTAGGGAGGACACCATGCGAACAGGACGACCAACCGCTCCGCTGATTTTGACGATGACCGAACGAGAGACCCTACAGCAATGGACACGTCGCCCGAAAACCGCTCAGGCCTTGGCGCAGCGAGCCCGGATGATTCTGGCCTGTGCCGCGGGGCAGACGAATACCGCCGTGGCTCGGGATGTGCGTGTGGCGCAGCAAACCGTCTGTAAATGGCGGCAGCGCTTTGTGACCCACCGCCTCGATGGGCTGCTGGATGAACCGCGCCCCGGCGCGCCACGCAGGGTGACCGACGTGGAAGTGGAACGGATTGTCACTCAGACCTTGAAGACGACACCGACCCACGCGACCCACTGGAGCACCCGCGCCATGGCGCAGCGGAGCGGAGTGAGCCGGAGTACCGTGCATCGTATTTGGCGAGCCTTTGGCCTTCAGCCGCATCGGAGTGAGACGTTCAAGCTGTCGGCCGATCCGCTGTTTGTCGAGAAGGTGCGCGATATTGTGGGGCTCTATCTCCATCCTCCGGACAAAGCGCTGGTCTTGTGCGTCGATGAGAAGGCACAGATTCAAGCCCTGGACCGTACACGTCCGTTGTTGCTGATGCGCCCGGGGCAGGTCGAGCGCCGCACGCATGACTATCGTCGTCATGGTACGACCTCGCTCTTCGCCGCCTTGGAAGTCAAAACGAGCCGGGTCATTGGGCAACTCCATCAACGACATCGTGCCGTTGAATTCCGTCAATTCCTCGACACGATCGACGCCAGCGTCCCGTCCCACTTGGACGTGCATATGATCCTGGACAATTACGGCACCCATAAAACCGCTCGGATTCGTCGGTGGCTGTTGAAGCACCCACGGTTTCATCTGCACTTCACCCCCACCAGCGCCTCCTGGATCAATCTGGTGGAACGCTGGTTCGCGCTGCTCACCGAGCGCCAACTACGCCGATGCGTTCACTCCAGTGTCCGAGCCCTCAAGGCCGCCATCCAGCAGTACATCACCGTGACCAACAGGCACCCCAAACCCTTCATATGGACCAAAACCGCCGATGAAATCCTGGCCAGCGTCGCCCGATTTTGTCAGCAAACTTCAGAGACAGGACACTAGGTCCGGTGTTCATATTCGGGTTACTCGGAGGGACCTATGCCGACCGCATCAATCGCCGCAAGCTGTTGCTGGCGTCGGAATTAATCATGGCGCTGCTGGTTCTTCTCTTACTCCTGAACAGCCTGTTACGTCAGCCGTCTGTGAGCGCCATCTTTGTCCTGGTCGCCCTACTCCAAGCTGTCACGGGGTTTCACACCCCTGCCATGGAAGCGTTGACTCAGAAGATGGTTCAACCGGCTGATTACGCGGCAGTCGGCGCATTGAGCGGCTTTCGGGCTTCGGCCGGCGCCATTGTCGGCCCACTGCTCGGCGGCATACTTGTCGCGGCTTTCGGCCTGACCGGCGCGTATGTGTTCGATCTCTTGTCTTTCCTGGGAGCGGTGATCTGTCTTCTGTTGATGACCAAGATGCCGGATCCCGAGTCCAGTCTTCGCTCGCCTCTGGCCGATGCCGCAGCAGGGATACAATTCGCCGTTTCGAAGCCGGAACTCGTCGGCACCTATCTGATCGACATCGCCGCAATGTTGTTCGCATTTCCAGTGGCGCTGTTTCCTGCCATGGCGGAACAATGGGGCGGCGCTCGAATCGCCGGACTATTGTTTTCGTCGATGGCGATCGGTAGCCTGATCGCCATGCTTTTCAGCGGCTGGAGCGGGCGTGTGCGCCGCCAAGGCCGCGTCGTGGTCATCGCCGCCGCCTGTTGGGGACTCTTCATCATTGGTGTCGGGCTGGCACCGGTGCCATGGCTGGCCGTGCTGTTTTTAATCCTGGCCGGAGGCGCCGATATGATCAGCGGATTGTTCCGGAGTGTCATCTGGAACCATGCAGTTCCGAATAGTATACGCGGGCGGCTGTCCGGCATCGCGATGATTTCCTATATGACCGGTCCGCTGCTGGGGAATACGCGCGCCGGCTGGGTCGCCCGCAGAGCAGCGTTTCCATCAGCATCGAACGAAAGTCGGAAACGGTGGAGAAATGTTACGGTGGGAGTCCAGGGCCTACGGCGGCGCCCAGGGTTGGAATAAAGAGTCCTCACGTTCGGCCCTGACGGGGTCTTAAGGAATCTCAACGGCTACTGGCCAAAAGAGCAATGATTTTGAGCGCAGTGTGCGCCGATATTTCGTCAGTTGACGAATGGACGACGGATTAACTTCGTCACCTCGCATATCTTCTTTTCTATAGTTAAAGTAAAAGTCATTGAAAGTTTATTTTATATCAGTCGGTTGCAAGATTTGTCTGTGTCTCGAATCTACTTGGAACAGTCATTGCTGTTCCTTCGAACTAAACATGTGATAGGAAAAATTCTACATGATTTTTGGTCAAGGCACTTTGGAGGGTCGTTCTCATGAATCGTCGTAACTGGATCGGAACAGTCCTGCTTCTCGCATTGGTACTATCCACAGGCATCGGGTTAGTCGCCTGGAAGTACGAATCCATTCAAGACTCCGCCGCGGCCTCTGCCAACCAACCGGAGCCGATGGAGTCCATCACCGTCGCCGTCGCACGCGAGATGGATCATCGCCAGACCACCACCTCTATCGGGACGGTTCTGGCCTTACGTTCGATCATGCTGAAGAACGAACTCGCAGGGACAGTCCGTGAAGTCCGGCTCACGCCGGGCCAGATCGTGGAAGCCGGTACCTTGTTGGTTGCGCTCGACGTCTCCGTCGAAGAAGCCGACCTCAGGGCGCAGGAAGCCCAGGCCGCTCTTACCAAAACGGTGCTCAGTCGCCGACAGAATCTCAGTCAGGAACTCGCTACGACTCAGGAGGAAGTCGACCGGGCTCGTGCCGACTTGGACATTGCCCATGCCCAAATTGCCCGTACCGGGGCGATCATTGCCAAGAAGACCATCCGCGCGCCATTCCGGGCGCGCGTGGGTATTGCCGATGTTCATCCCGGCCAATACCTGGACGAAGGGACCTTGCTCACAACGCTACAGGGCGTCGGCGAAGCGGTCCATGTCGATTTCACGGTGGCCCAGCAGGTCGCGGCCGGCTTACGAAGTGGCGAGACGGTCGAGGTGTTTGCGGCCGGCGAAGTCCCCGCCGTCAGAGCCAACATCGTCGCGCTCGATGCACGCGTGGATCCGACGACTCGGAATGCCGTGGTGCGGGCGCGGGTTGATGATACGCGCCATATACTGGCCCCCGGCGCGTCGGTTCGGGTTCGAGTTCCCGTTGGTCTCTCGCGTAAAGCTGTCGCCATCCCGGTCAGCGCGTTGCGCAAGGGACCAGGCGGCGATCAGGTATTCGTGATCGCGCCGGATCAGGATCACAAGAGTCGAGCGCATGTGCGGCAAGTGGAAAGCGGCACGATGGTCGGCGATCAGGTCGTGATTCACGCCGGCCTCGACGTCGGCGAGACCATCGCCGCGTCGGGGTCGTTCAAGTTGCGTGAAGGTGTGCTCGTCGCGATTGCGCCTGAACCTTCCTCGCAAAACCAGGCCCACGCACAAACGGTCAGCAAAGACTGAATCGATCACCAGTCGAAGAAGAAATAAGGATATACCCATGCGATCGTTCACCGATATCTTCGTGAAGCATCCGGTCCTTGCCGTGGTCGTCAACCTCGTGATCATCCTCGCCGGCTGGCGAGCGCTGACGTCCTTGCCCGTGCAGCAGTACCCCCAAATCGAGAGCTCGTCCGTGATCATCACGACGATCTATTACGGGGCGAGCGCCGAAACGGTTCGCGGATTTTTGAGCACGCCGATCGAGCGGGTCGTGTCCGCGATCAGCGGCGTCGATTACGTGGAGTCAACCAGCCGGGCCGGTGCCAGCACCGTGACCGTGCATTTGAAGTTGAACCACAGCAGCACGGCAGCCCTAGCTGAAGTCACGGCGCGGCTCCAGCAAGTGAGAGCGGAGTTGCCGACTGCAGCGGAACCGCCGGTAATCGAGCTGCAGCGCGCCGATCGGCCTTATGCTTCGTTCTATATCAGTTTCTCCTCCACGGAACGCAGCGTCTCGGCCGTCACGGACTGGCTGCTGCGCACGCTCCAGCCGCAACTGGCCACGCTGGCCGGTGTCCAGCGAGTCACCTTCGAAGGTGGGCGACAAATCGCCATGCGCATCTGGATCGATCCCGACCGCCTCGCATCCTTCAATCTGTCGCCCGGCGACGTGCAGAACGCGCTGCGGAACAACAACTACCTGGCCGCAGTCGGGCGGACCAAGGGAAACTTCGCTCAGATCAACCTGCTCGCGAATACCGATCTGCGCTCCGCCGCCGAGTTCGAAGAGCTGATCGTCGCCGACCGAGGCGGGGCCATCGTCCGGCTAAAAGATATTGCGAAGGTCGAGCGCGAGGCGGAAGAAGCCGACATGATCGCCAAGTACAACGAGACGGAAGGCGTGTACCTCGGGATCTGGCCGGTACCGGGTGTAAATGAAATCGAGGTCCAGCACCGGTTGGTCGACGAGATGGAGCGCATTCGGCCGACGCTGCCCCCCGACATCGACATGCAGCTGGTGTGGGACGGCACGATGTTCATGCGGAATGCGCTGACGGAAATCACGAAGACATTGTCTGAGACGATCTTGATCGTCGCCGTCGTCGTGTTCCTCTTTATGGGCTCGGTCCGAACCGCGCTGGTCCCCCTTGTCGCGATGCCGGTGTCGCTGATCGGCGCGGCTATCTTCATGGTTGCGTTCGGCTTCAGCCTCAATCTCCTGACGCTGCTCGCCATCGTCCTGTCGGTCGGGTTGGTCGTGGACGACGCGATCGTCGTCGTGGAGAACGTCGAACGGCACGTGCGCCTCGGCAAGTCGCGGATCGACGCGGCCCTGGTCGGCGCACGCGAGTTGCTCGGTCCGATCATTGCCATGACGATCACGCTGGCGACGGTCTACACCCCGATCGGATTCCAGGGCGGGTTGACCGGCTCGCTCTTCTTGGAGTTTGCCATCACGCTCGCCGTGGCGGTCGTGTTGTCGGGCGTCGTCGCCATCACGCTGTCGCCGGTCATGAGTTCGCGGTTCGTCCACCCGCAAGGGAAGGAAGGTCGGTTGACTGCCTTTGTTAATCGACGCTTCGAAGAGGTGCGCCGTATCTACACCTGGCTGCTCGATGTCGCGCTGACGATGCGTTGGGGCATCGTGGCGGCAGCGCTGCTGATAATGATATCAATCTGGCCGCTGTATCTCTTTTCGCGCCAAGAACTCGCGCCGGTGGAGGATCAAAGCCACATCAGCTTGTTCTTCGAAGCGGCTCCCGACTCGACGGTTGCCGCCAGCAACCGCGAACATCTGAATGTCGTCCAGGCCATCACGTCTCTTCCTGAAACGAAGTTCACCTGGTCGCTGACGACATCCTGGGGCGGGTTCGGCGGCTTAGTCGCGAAGGACTGGCACGAACGGACACGCTCGACCGAGCAAATGTACGGCGAGCTGTTCGGCCGGGTCTCTCAAGTGCCGGGCCTGCGAGTCTTCCCGCGTTTGGATCCGCCTTTGCCGACGCCCGGTCAATACGACGTCGAACTACTCTTGCAGAGCGACCAGCCGATCGAGCGATTGCTCGAGACGACGGGAGCAGTCCTGGCCGCTGGGTGGCAAAGCGGCATGTTCTTGTATGTAGACACCGACTTGAAGATCGACTTACCCGAGGCGCGTGTGGTGTTGGATCGAGAGCGGCTTGCCGATCTTGGGTTCGACCTGGCCGGAATCGGCCGTGAGCTCGGCACCATGCTCGGCGGCGCGTACGTGAACCGGTTCAACTACTTCGATCGAAGCTATAAGGTCATCCCGCAGCTCGGAGACAAGGACCGTTCGACCGTCGGTCCCCTGCTTGATTTGAAGATCAAGACGCCGGGCGGGCAGATGGTGCCGGTGTCGACGTTTACACACATCGAAACGAGCACCGCGCCACGCACCTTGAACCGTTTTCAACAGCGCAACGCCGTGCGCATCTTCGGCGGCGTCAAGCCCGGCATCACGAAAGATCAAGGGCTGCGCGTGCTGGAAGAGGCTGCGGCGAAGGCGACCAATCCTCCGGTCATGCTCGATTATGCGGGCGAGTCGAGACAGATCCGCCAAGAGAGCGCCGCGCTGACCGTCACATTGGGCTTCGCCGTCGTGCTCATCTATTTGGTGCTGGCCGCCCAGTTCCAGAGCTTCCGCGACCCGTTGATCGTCTTGTTGGGTTCAGTGCCGCTCGCAATCTCCGGCGCGCTGATCTTTAGTTTCTTAGATTTCACGACCATCAACATTTACTCGCAAGTCGGCCTGATCACGCTGGTGGGATTGATCGCAAAAAACGGCATCCTGATCGTGGAATTCGCCAACAAACTGCAGGCGAGCGGCCTCTCACGGATCGCGGCGGTGCGTGAAGCGGCCTTGACCAGGCTGCGGCCGGTGCTGATGACCTCCGCCGCCACCGTGTTCGGACACCTTCCCTTGGTGCTGGCCTCTGGGCCGGGAGCCGCGGCCCGCAACAGTATTGGGACGGTATTGGTCTCAGGAATGACAGTCGGCACGATCTTCACGCTGTTCGTTGTGCCGGTGTTCTACTCGTTGATCGCAGCCCAACACCAGCCGGATCTTGAGCCTGAAGGGATCGCGCTCGATGCTGATGATGAAGCGCTGCTCACAGTGGCGGCACAGAACTGACGAAAGGTTCGAAAGATATTTGCCATGCTGAAGATCACTTCGGAGAAGAATCGAAATACGGTGCGACTCAGACTGGAGGGCAGCCTGACCGGACCTTGGGTCGGTGAACTCGAGCATGAGTGGCGAACCACCCAACCGGCTGAAGGAATCCCTCTTGTCGTGGATCTCACGAGCGTAACCTTCGTGGGAGAGGACGGCAAGCTTCTCTTAAAGCAGATGTGGCGAGAAGGCGCACAATTGATTGCAACAGGATGTTGCATCGGTCACCTTGTGGAAGAGATCACCCGGTCACAACCGGATCTGTCCTTCACCCGATGCGAAACGAAATGAGCGGAGTCGTCATGCGCATATTTAGTCTCTTCATAGGGTCGTTCTTCCTGGCCGCCTGCGCCGTTGGACCGGACTATACCCGGCCGGACCTTTCCCCACCGGCGTCATTCAGGATGGCCGGCGCTGAGGCAGAAGGTGAGTCCTTCGCGAATTTGCCGTGGTGGGAGCTCCTTCAGGATCAGGCGCTTCACGATCTGATCCAGACGGCTCTCCGAGAGAACAAGGATCTCAAACGCGCGGTCGCCTCTGTCGAAGAATTCCAAGCGCGTCTATTCGTCGCCAGGATGGACTTTGCTCCAAAGGCCGACATCACAGGCAACGCACCGATCATGGGACGGAAGGCAGAATTTCTGTTCCCGGGCTTTCCGAACCCGTTCAACTATTATCTCCAAGGCAACCTCGCCTGGGAACTCGACATCTGGGGTCGCATCCGGCGGTCCAATGAAGCAGCTCGCGGCGATCTTCTGGCACGCGAGGAAGCCCGGCGAGCCGTGGTCTTGCAGCTCGTCAGCGGTGTTGCGGAATCCTACTTCGACCTCTTGCAGTTCGATCGACAACTGGAAATCGGGAAACGCACGCTGCAAACATGGCAGGAGTCGGTACGGATCGCGCAGGCGCGCCTACGGGAAGGCGTCATCGCCAAACTCGACCTGGATCAATTCATGTCGGAGCGAGCCAACGCAGTGGCGCGTGTCGCCGAGTTGGAACGACAGATGGTGCAGAAAGAAAACCAACTCAGCGTGCTGGTGGGACACAGCTCCGGTCAGATCCCCCGCGGACGCTCGTTGACGGAGCAGGTCCTGCCTCCCGCCGTTCCGGTCGGACTTCCGTCGGAGTTGCTGCAGCGCAGGCCGGATCTCGTACAGGCCGAACAAGAGCTGGCGGCCGTGACGGCCCGTATCGGCGCCGCCAAGGCGGACCGGTTTCCCAAACTCACCATCACCGGCATTTTAGGTGTCGCCAGTCCGCAGTTCTCCCGACTGATCGCGAACGAGACGGCGTTCGGCGTGGCCGGTCCCAGCTTGGCCGGCCCCCTGCTCAACGCCCAAGCACTCGGGTTCCAGCAGGACGCCGTCGAAGCGCAAGCCCGGCAAGCATTGGCCCAGTATGAACAGTCGATTTTGGTCGCGTTCAGAGAAGTGGAGAATGCCTTGGTCGCGGTGAGGACCGCCCGAGAGCAGCGGGATGCGCAGGCCGAGCAAGTGGAGTCTCTCCAGTCCGCCCATCGCCAAGCGACGCTTCGATACAAGAGCGGACTCGCCAATTATCTGGACGTGTTGATCGCCCAACGTAGTTTGTTCGAGGCCGAACTGTCGTTGACGAGCACCCATCGGCTCCATCTCGTCTCGGTGGTGCAACTCTATAAGGCCTTGGGCGGAGGCTGGTCGCCCAAAGATTCCGCTCAACAGATGCCGACGGCCAAAGTCGTCGAAGCCGGGAAGGGCTGAGGGAACGTCGAAAGACATCGCCGACGTAGCGGCCTTCGTCGGCGGCGAGACAGTTCAAATGGAGGTGCTGCGTGACGACTCAGACGAATCTCATTCTCGTGACCGGAGCGACAGGACAGCAAGGAAGTGCAGTGGCCAACGCACTGCTCAAAAAAGGGAAGAACGTTCGTGTCATGACGAGGAATCCGGAGAAGGCGGCCGCACTCGCGAAAGCCGGAGCCGAGGTGGTCAAAGGGAACCTGACTCATCAGGGTGACCTGCAGGCGGCACTGCGCGGAGTGCAAGGGGTCTTCGCCATGTCAACTCCATTCGAGGCCGGGACGGACGAGGAGGTGCGCCAAGGGGTGATGTTGGCGGATGCGGCGAAACAAGCCGGGGTCTCGCACTATGTCTATACTTCCGTGGGCAGCGCCCATCGTCATACAGGAATTCCGCACTTCGAAAGCAAATGGAAAGTCGAGCAACATATCGAGAAGATCGGACTGCCCGCGACTATTCTGCGCCCCGTCTTTTTCATGGAGAACTTTACCACTTTTTCGAAACCCTCCCCTGATGGCGTCCTCACCATGCCAATGCGGCCTGATAGAACGCTTGCGATGGTGGCGGTGAGAGATATCGGCGCATTCGGTGCGGCGGCATTCGTCCGTCCCAATGATTTTCTCGGACAGGCTATCGACTTAGCCGGAGATGAGTTGACGATCCCTGAGACAGCGACGATCCTGACCAAAGCGACGGGACGACCGATCCGATTCCAAGAGTTTCCTTTGGATCGAGTCGAAGCCGCCATGGGACACGATATTGCCACGATGTTTCGTTGGTTCAACGAGGTCGGGTACACCATCAACATTCCCGCATTGATGCAGAAGTTCGGGATTCCGTTGATGACCTTTCAGGAATGGAGCAGAACGATCGATTGGTCGAAAACCTAGTTTCGCGCTATCCAACGCAATCACCCATTGTGCAGATGCGGGGCAATGTAGAATCGGCGAAGTTCTTCGCGGAGATTTTCCGACTTTTGAGAAACGCCGATACCACAAACTCCTGCCATGGCGTCAAAGCAGATCCATTTTGAGGACAACTCGAATTTTCGTGACCGTATGAAGGAAGGACCACGCATGAAGACTCACGACCATCTGCTTTCTCCAGTGCGTGTTGGTCCTTACACCCTGCGCAATCGTTTGGTGATGGCGCCGATGACGCGGAATCGCGCCGGTCATGGCAACGTGCCGCAACCCATGAATGTTCTTTACTATGCTCAACGTTCTTCGGCCGGCCTCATCGTGACCGAAGGAACACAGGTATCTCCGCAAGGTGTGGGCTATCCTTATACCCCGGTATTCACAACGCAGAGCAAGTACAAGGCTGGCGGTTGATCACAGAAGAAGTGCATCGAAACGGCGGCCACATTTTCCTGCAGCTATGGCATGTCGGGCGGATTTCACATCCATCACTGCAACCGAATGGTGCATTACCGGTCGCACCATCGGCAATAAGACCGGAAGGTAGTGCCTATACCTATGAAGGCCAAAAACCTTTCGTCACACCACGAGCCCTTGGTCTGGAAGAAATTCCGGAAGTCATCGCACAATTTCGGGATGGGGCCATCCATGCGCTCGACGCAGGCTTTGACGGAGTGGAAATCCATGCAGCCAACGGTTATCTGATCGATCAATTTCTTCGTGATGGCACGAATCGGCGCGCTGATACCTACGGCGGATCGGTAGCCAACCGTGCTCGTTTTCTCATGGAAGTAGTCGAGGCGGTTGCACAAGTCTGGGGAGCCAACCGAGTTGGCGTACGGTTGTCGCCCGTCAATCCCTTTAACAGCATGTACGATTCGGATCCTCAAACGACATTCGAGTTTGTGGCTCAACGGCTGGGCCGACTCGGACTCGCATATCTGCACGTTGTCGAGGCTGACGAACATGGAGAGACCACACATCCAACGATCAATTTTCAGCGGTTCCGCGATGCCTTTGGAGGAACCTACATCGCTAACGGAGGCTTTGGTTACGAGCGGGCCAGCGCGTACCTCGCTCAGGGTCACGCCGATCTGATTTCTTTCGGGCGGCTGTTTTTAGCTAACCCGGACTTGCCGGAGCGTTTTGCGCAAAACACCTCATTGAACCTCCCCGATCATGCGACGTTTTACGGAGGTGATGAGAAAGGGTATACCGACTATCCCTCTTTAGAAATGAAATCCGTTTGTTGCCCATAGCTGATAGCTAAGCAAAATAAGCGAGCCGGAGATTGACCACGCTCTGCATGCACACACCTTATATGGCGCAACGAGGTCGCTCGTGACGATCGAACTCAATCACACCATTGTGCCGGCATGGGATAAAGTCGAGTCGGCGAAGTTCTTCGCGAAGATATTCGGATTGTCGTTCGATGAAGGTGAAGTCGGGTACTTTGCGCCACTGCGAATGAATGACACGCTCACTTTTGATTTCGACGACGATCTCGACGATGAACGGTTCGACATCCATCACTATGCCTTCAAGGTCAGTGAAGCGGAGTTCGACGCAATCTTCGGACGCATTCGGGCGGAAGGTATCCCTTATGGGAGCGAACCTCACTCGCGGGACGATATGAAGATCAACCATCGCGGCGGCGGACGAGGCGTGTATTTTCAGGATCCGAACGGCCATATCCTCGAGCTACTCACCATAACGTAGCGGTGTAATGGCCGCGTGAGCGATCAGAAACCAGAAAAGCGAAGGACGTGGGATTTAAGTGATTCCCTGAGGCTCGCTGGGTACCGCCAATACTCTAAATAGCTTGTGATCCGGATGAAAAAGTGCGGCCGATGATCGACTTACTCCTTTCCGCCTTTCACTTCTTACTGGTCCTTACCCTGGTTGCCATCCTTGCCGCACAGAGCGCCGTGATCAGACCGGGGATAACCGCTTCGAGTCTGCGTCTGGCGGCAAGCTTAGACCGAGGCTATGGCGCAAGTGCGGTATTGCTGCTCGGAGTGGGATTCGGCCGAGTCTATTGGGGCGCAAAGGGCTCATTTTTTTATCTATTGAATCCCCTCTTCTGGACTAAGATTGCTCTCTTCGCAATTGTGGCCATGCTTTCGATACCACCGACTCTCCAGCTCATCCGATGGACCAAGCAAACACATTCGCAGCCGGAATTTCTTCCGTCTGACGAAGAAGTTCACCGTATTCAATGGTGGTTGCGCGCAGAAATGATCGTGGTCGTGTTCATCCCGTTTCTCGCAGCCGCCATGGCGCGCGGTATAGGGCTTTCATGACCGATCTTGATGAAACTACAATGTTCTTCAGAACGAGTCGTTGCCATGAAGACCGATGTCGATTTGGAGCCTTTCGATTCGACTAATAGGCAGGCAACCATCTTTTCCAAGGAGTCACGCATGTCTAAGGTCACACCCTTCTTATGGTTCAACGGTCAAGCGGAAGAGGCCGCGAGGTTTTACACTTCCATCTTCGAAAATTCGCGGATCGATTCTGTTTCACCAATGTCCGCTACGTTTCACCTTGACGGTCAGAAGCTCATGGCACTTAACGGCGGTCCGCAGTTCAAGTTCACCAAGGCCATCTCCTTCTTCGTAAGCTGCGACAGACAGGCTGAAGTCGACGAGTTGTGGGAGAAGCTCTCCTCCGGGGGCACAAAACAACGGTGCGGCTGGCTGAAGGACAAGTTCGGCGTCTCTTGGCAGATCATTCCGTCTATATTAGGAGAAATGCTGCAGGATGAGGATCATGAGAAATCCGGACGGGTCATGCAAGCCATGTTACAGATGAGCAAGATCGACATCGCTCGTCTAAAGCAGGCCTATGAGAGCCAGTAGTCTGACCGGAGACCGTGGATTAGGTGCGTTTGTTCGACTGTTGCGCGATATCCACAAAAACTCAAAAAGAAGGAGATTGACGATGCGATTCATGGTCATTGTGAAGGCGACAAAAGAGTCGGAAGCGGGTGTCATGCCGAGCACACAACTGCTGACCGAAATGGGCAAATACAACGAAGAACTGGTGAAGGCGGGGGTAATGCTTGCAGGTGAAGGGCTCCAGCCGAGTTCGAAGGGTGCACGCGTCAGATTTTCTGGAAACAAGCGCACCGTGATCGACGGTCCCTTTGCCGAAACCAAAGAGCTTATTGCCGGCTATTGGCTCTGGCAGTGCAAGTCGAAGGAAGAGGCGATCGAATGGGTCAAACGCTGCCCCAACCCCATGCCTGGAGAATCGGAGATCGAAATTCGTCAAGTCTTCGAAGCGGACGACTTCGGCGCCGAGTTCACGCCGGAACTGCGGGCGCAAGAAGAACGATTGCGGACAGAGACGGCCAAAAAGAAGTAGGGACGTCTCGCTCAAAGTCCGGGACTATGCTAATGGGCGCCCAATCTCAAACGTACGGCAGGATAATAAGAAAGGATGATCATATGGGATACGTCGATGGATACGTTCTGCCCGTTCCAAAGAAAAACCTGAAAGCATATCGACGCCTCGCGCAGCAAGCGGCGAAGCTCTGGCGCGAGCACGGCGCCCTCGACTACAAAGAGTGTGTCGGCGACGATCTCACAACGAAGATGGGCGTACCGTTTCCGAAACATGCCAAGGTCAAAGCCGGCGAGACGGTCATCTTCGCGTACATTGTGTTCAAGTCGCGGGCGCACCGCGACCGGGTCAATGCCAAAGTGATGAAAGATCCGCGTATCCATGACATGTGCGATCCAAAGGACATGCCATTTGATCATAAACGTATGGTCTACGGCGGATTTAAGATCCTAGTCGGCGCCTAGCTGCTTCATGAACCGGCATGATGCTGGGAAATCGACCGATGCAACCGGTTATCGATAGTAGCGAATGCAGTCTCGTTCAAAACTTAACCAGAAGGAGGCTACCATGCAGTTGAGACCCTTGGCAGCGACCACATTGTGCATCATGCTGACCGTCGCACCGGCTTTCGCGAAAGAGAAAAAGCATGAGAAAGCCATGGACCCGCAAGCAATGATGGAGGTCTGGAAGAAACTAGCGCATCCCGGTGAGCCCCACAAACTATTCACCGGCCTCGCCGGCAGTTGGACGACGCAAACCAAGGAATGGATGGAGCCGGGCAAGCCGCCGATGGAATCCACAGGCACCGCCGAGATGAAGATGTTGCTCGACGGACGGTTTCTCTTCCAAGAGTACGACGGTCAGATGATGGGGCAGCCCTTCTCGGGAGTCGGCATCGACGGGTATGACAATCTGACCAAGAAATATGTAACCGCCTGGATCGATACGATGGGGACCGGCATTTTCTTCATGGAAGGCACGGCCAGCGCCGACGGGAAGACCATTACACTGCGAGGCTCACATCCCATGCCTGGTGGCGGGAAGATGTCTCATCGTGCGGTCTGGAAGATCGCCGACGCCGACAACCCTGTGTTCGAAATGTACGGCGCCCATGGCAAGGAAAAGGAAATGAAGTTCTTGGAGATCGTCTATACCAGAAAACAGTAATCGGAAATTCAGAACAATTTATGGACGGCACATGGCATCAGGATCAAGGAGCAGCCGTGTGTCTTTCGCTCATATCGTGAATCCTGTAGCGCCTTTCACGCCGCTGTCGATTTTCTTGCGGTCGGACGACTAGCTTGCGAGAGACAACCGTCGAAAACCGGTCATCGAAGAAAGGAGTCATGCAATGAGCAGTGTTCGAGTACTGGTCGGCACCCGCAAGGGTGCATTCATTCTCACATCCGACGGCGCTCGCAAGCGGTGGGACGTGCAAGGGCCGCACTTTGGAGGATGGGAGCTGTACCACATCAAGGGCTCACCGGCGGATCCGAACCGGCTGTATGCTTCACAAACCAGCAGCTGGTTCGGACAAGTCATTCAACGCTCGGATGACGGTGGGAAAACCTGGAACGCCCCCGGCACCAAACCCGAAGATCTCATGGGATCCGACGGCATGCCGAAGGGTGAGAGCAACATGTTTCTGTACGACACCTCTGCGGAGACAGGGAAACCGCTCACGACGCACCAGCATTATGACGGCTCGCAGCGCCCGTGGGAATTCAAACGGGTATGGCATCTGGAGCCGTCCTTGACCGATCCTGATACGGTCTACGCCGGAGTCGAGGACGCGGCCTTGTTCCGTTCGACCGATGGTGGGCGCACCTGGCACGAGCTTGCCGGGCTACGCGATGTGAAGGGAAGTCTGTGGCAGCCCGGCGCCGGAGGGATGTGTTTGCATACGATCATCCTGGACCGGACAAATCCTCAGCGCATCTATATTGCCGTCTCCGCGGCCGGCGCGTTCCGAACCGATGACGGTGGCAAAACATGGCGGGCGATCAACCGCGGCTTGAAATCGCAATATGAGTTGCCTGATCCGGACGCAGATGTCGGCCACTGCGTGCACAATCTCACCATGCATCCATCACGCCCGAATGTGCTGTTCATGCAGAAGCACTGGGACGTGTTGCGGACCGATGATGCCGGCGGGTCCTGGCACGAAATCAGCGGCAACTTGCCGAGCGATTTCGGATTTCCGATCGCAGTACACGCCCACGAACCGAACACGGTCTATGTCGTGCCCATCAAGAGCGACTCCGAACACTATCCACCGGAAGGCAAGCTGCGCGTATATCGCAGCCGCACGGGAGGCGACGAATGGGAAGCGCTGACGAAGGGTCTGCCTCAAGAAAATTGCTACGTCAATATTCTGCGGGACGCGATGACCGTCGATCAGCTCGATCCCTGCGGCATCTATTTCGGAACGACCGGAGGACAGGTCTACGGATCAGCCAATGGTGGGGACAGTTGGGAGCCGATTGTAAGGGATTTGCCGGCGGTGTTGTCGGTCGAGGTCCAGACATTGCGATAGGGCGGAAGATGGGCGGGTGAGGCTACGGTTCTAAAGCTCAGAGGCGGGTATATTTCCCACCTCAACCTTGACCTTAACCTTATGAGAGAAGAAATGATTCGGGTTGTACTCCCAGCTCATTTGCGGACCCTGGCACGCGTCAGCGGTGAAGTGACCCTGGAGGTCAAAGGTCCGGTGACGCAACGCGCGGTTCTCGACGCGCTTGAAGCTCGCTATCCGATGTTACGGGGGACAGTCCGTGATCATGTCACACACAAGCGCAGGGTGTTCGTGCGCTTTTTCGCCTGCGAACAGGATCTCTCCCATGAGCCGCCGGATACTCCCCTGCCCGACGCCGTTGTAACAGGAAGCGAGCCGTTCCTGATTGTGGGGGCCATGGCAGGGGGGTAACATTACCTGAGATGTCTAACCTGTGACTGATTGGAAACACTCATAACACGGGTTCTAGAGCTAACAACCAAGGAGGGACCGATGAGCGCGCGAGCCAAATCTAAGTCAGGGACAAAACGGAAAGGCACGAAAAGCAGGCGCACCACACCGACCATATGCTGGTTTGAAATCCCTGCGGACGATCCCCAGCGTGCCAAGAAGTTTTATGGTTCGTTGTTCGGCTGGAAAATCCAGAAGTTCCCTGGAGCAGAGGACTACTGGCATATCGACACGGGCAGCGGTGATAGAACGCGCGACGGCGGACTGATACTGCGCAAGCATCCGGAACAATCCAACACCAGCTACGTAGCTGTGGCCTCAGTGGATGACTCGGCAGCTAAGGTTGAGAAACTGGGCGGGACAATCTGCAAGCCCAAGACAGCGGTACTACAGATGGGCTATTTCGTGCTCTGCCAGGACACGGAAGGCAACGAGTTCGCCTTGTGGGAAATGAATGCTCAAGCAAAATAGATGTCTTGAAGAAAAAGAGACGGGGCTGTTCATGGTGTGCGGCCAGAGTTTTACAGGGATGTAGTTTAATCAACAACCTCGCATCATTGATGCGGCAGAGAGGCTGGCTTTGTACTCTGTGAAACCAGACTGATGATCTAACCGTTCGAGGATGCATCATGGCATCAAATACAGGTTCTTCTCCTCACCGAGTGGGTGATTTTGGCCTAATTTCATATCGAGTCGAGCCTGCAGGTGAGAACTTTCAGACGCAGATACTCCTCGTCGCGTAAGCCTTAGCTCCACCGCTGCATGACGCGGATCTTGTTGTTCATGCCCTCGACGAATCCCAAGGCACCCTGTTCTCCGGCTTGCAGAAGGCCGCGATCCCGTCCTAGTGCCGGTTGAGCTAGGCTCGAAAAAGTGGACGCCTTCAACCTACAATGAGAGGTCTGGAGGTGTGAGATGAAACAGGTACCGCGACAGCAGTATACGAAGGAATTCCGGTAGCAGGCTGTACGGCTGGTCCTGGAACAGCAGGTGACGCTTCCGGAGGCAGCCCGACGCCTCGCCATTGTCGATCACCCTCCAACCCCACTGTGTCCCAGTTGGTGTGGCGTTGATCGCTTGAACCTACCACCGCGTACTTTGCGAAGGTGCAGCTGCCCGGTACGTGCTCATGAGGAGTCTCCGTCTCCAGTATCCCCTGAGTGTGTTGTGTCGGGTGCTGGAGGTGTCCCGAAGTGGGTACTCTGCCTGGCGAACGCAACGCCCCTCGAAGCGCGCTCAGGACAACGCGCACCTGGAAGTGGCGATCCAGGCCGCGCATATACGCACGCGGCAGACCGATGGGCGAAGCGTCTCCAGGCGGAATTGCGTGAGGACGGCTTTCCAGCCGAGATCAGCCGCGGATTCGACGCACGCGCTGCCGGTCGCGGACAACGTGTTGGCTCAGAGTTTTGCCACCAGGCGACCGAATGAGACGTGGGTCACCGATATAACGTCTGTGCCAATCGTGAAAGGGTGGCTGTATCTGGCTGGCGTGAAGGTCATACTGGCTGGGTGTATGGCCACGATGAGCCAGTCTCAGCAGCAACCTTTTCTGCGTTGCGCACCATCCATTCCATTCGTAGGTCGCTGACCCCATAGCCAAAGCACTCGCTGGATCAATATAGGTCTCAACTTCCGATATGAGTGCTGGATAGCTGGAATCATTCAGATCGCCGAGAGGGAAAAGCCACGCCAGCTAATCATCTTCGGTTGTAATGAATCTGTCGAGGCTTGTGGCTGTATATTACTGAGGTCTCATCATTGGATTTTTCGGCGCTCTATGTTGCCGTCTAACGCCCAAGCTCAGCTGCGGGCTTGCCTTCGCTTTCCTCCGGCAAGCCCGTCCGCTGGAGTGTCCTTGTTAGGCATCTTTTCTAGTGTAGTAATTCATGCTGTTCTTGTCTTATCCAGGGCGATCTTGGCTCGATTTACTTTTGTCAGGATCTCCTGGGCGGATTTGGTCCACACAAACGGTTTAGGCTGGGCATTGCGCTGGGTCATGTACGCGTCAATGGCCGCAATCAGCTCGTGGACGCTCCGGAACACACCCCGCCGCAGCTGTTTGGCCGTCAGATCACCAAAGACACGCTCCACGAGATTAAGCCACGAGCTACTCGTCGGGGTGAAGTGCATGTGGATGCGGGGGTGCCGTGTCAACCACCGCTGGACCGTGGGGTGTTTGTGGGTGGCATAATTATCGGCGATCAGATGCAGGGCTTTGTCCTGAGGACTCTGCCGATCAATCAGCCGTAAGAACCGCAGCCATTCCTGGTGCCGATGGCGGGGCAAGCAGGCAGAGATCAAGGAGCCCTCCGCGACGTTGAGGGCGGCAAAGAGCGTGGTCGTGCCGTGGCGCTTGTAGTCATGGGTCATCGTCCCGCACCGGCCTTTCTTCAGCGGGAGGCCAGGCTGTGTGCGATCGAGCGCTTGGATTTGGCTTTTCTCATCGACGGCCAGAACCACCGCATGCGCTGGCGGGTGGAGATAGAGCCCCACCACATCCTCCAATTTCTCCTGGAAGTGCGGATCCTGACTGAGCTTGAAGGCGCGGACCCGATGGGGGTGCAGCCCATGCGCGGTCCAGACCCGCTGCACGAACGTGGGATTCGTCCGCAGGTGTCGCGCCAAGGTGCGGGTGGACCAGTGGGTAGCGGCAGGTAGTTTCGTGTGCGTCGTCGTCTTCAGGATGCGCGCGGTCAGAGTCCGGCGTGCCTTAGGGGGCCGCCCTCCGCGAGGGGCATCCTGGGCAAGGCCGAGCACGCGCTGGGTCACGAAGCGCTGCCGCCAGAGCCCCACGGTTTGCCGGCTCGTGGCCACGGCAGCGGCAATCTGATGATTGTCGTGGCCCGCGGCCGCCAACAACACAATCTTGGCGCGGAGCACCAGTCGCGCAGGCGTTCGTCGTCCACGCGCCCACTGCTCGAGTTGCTGGCATTCAGGGCCACTCAGATGAACGGCGGGGGCAATGCGCATGGGTCGATCCTCCTTGGGGAACAGAGGATACTCACGCGAGACAATAAGTCAAGTCACTTATGACCCACTACACTAGTTGATTCTTGGGGCGACATCTCAGCAGATTAGCCCTCAAGCCCAGTAGATTACCTAGTTCCTCACCGCACAGGGCTCCTCCATTATTAAGGCAATGCTTTACCAGCGACTTTTCTTTGCAGCGACGATATTTGAAAAGGAGAAGCACCATGGATCTACTGAAGATGGTGTTATTCGGCTTCATGGGAGTCGCGGCCGTTGTCGCATTCATGGCATTGATGACAAAGGCACTCGGTCTTGGCGTCCTCGCCGTCGGCTGAGGTCTCGCTCTGGACTCGATCGAAGTCGGCCCATTTAAATAGAAGCCTTGACGTCTGTACCCTACGGGACGACCCCTGAGCGGCCCTCTAGGAGTGAAAGGAGAGCGTGTGCCTTAGAAGGTGTATTCCAATGGGGCAGCGCAGGATTTTCTCAAGAGACTCAGTCAAGAGGAGAGAGGAGAGGCTACGGACTATTCACTCCAGCCGATGATCGTTCGCCTCTTCCACCAGACAAGACAGGGGCTCGAACGTCGCCGAACGCAAGGGGATGCGGGGTGGCTCACCGTAGCCCGGTTCGTCGTGGGACGAGGCCAACCGGTGTTGCTGGAGGCTTTTGAACTACCTGATCGAGTCAACCCGCAACAATCACGGATCGTATTCAGAATGGAGGCGGTCGCCACTTCCGTGCCGACCAAGCTGTAGCTTCCCTTTCCACTGCAGAGGCCAAGTTGCCATGAGAGTCGCGGGAGGGACGGCGCGCTATCCCTCAAGAAGGACGAGCATCTCCGCATATTAAACACATCCACTCGAAAATCCAGATCGAGAGTCGAGACCACTCCACCACCTGTCCGCTAGATCTGCGTCACCGCATCTTCCGCTCCCTCGAGCAGTTTTTGCACTTCTTCGACATAAATCTCCGTCGTCGTATAGTGCCGATGCTGCATCATCTTCTGCACCCGCGTGGGATTCGCATCACAGCTGGAACGCAATCCCTGACTTCTTCACCGGCCAGGAGCCTGCCCCTGTTTAGAATACGTCCGCCTATCTGGTCCACGCGGGTGACCATTGCGATCGCACATCGCTGTCGTTCTACAACGTGACCATCACCCGCTCATACAAAACGAGTGAGGAAATGTGGAAGCGCGCAGACTCGTTCAGCTTGGACGACCTCGAAGCGGTCTTCGTCGGCCCTCGCGCTGGAGACGTCCTGCTTCACTACCAGGTCAACACAGGATAAATGACGCTTTGAATGTGTACTCGAGGCACGGGGCCAAAGTAGCGCGCATCGAAGGAACGGCTATTCGCGTCCGACATCAACAAAATGTCCGAGGCGGCCAGTACATGATCGGTCACACGAAACCGTGGAAGCGGTCGTCCCACTGAGTCTTCCTCAAATGGCTGACTGGCTGGGATGAGCGTGCCGTTAACCATGACCCCCTCATCCGTCACGCTTACCACATCGTGGTGGATGGCCACGACCTTTTTCATCATATTGCCGTATCCGCCCGGACAAAATCCCGCCCCGATGTAGCCCCGCTCCTTCGCCAGGTCAAACTCAGGGCGCGCCGGAGGACACCACAACTCACAGTAGCCTGCGCAGTCAACTTCATAGCCACAGTAGACCAGTAGGCGGAGGGCTCACGAGCGACTCTCATTACTATTTACTAAGGTGCTACGTATTGCGAGCTGTCCCCGATGGACTTCCTTTTTAGGCCTTGCGTCATGAGAACTAGGATCCGCGTCGGTCGTGAAAATCACCCAGGCACGCATCAGTGATCTCCTTCGCGGATGGAGCTCGCACTCTTCATTGGATGTGCTGATGGACATGGTCGCGGCGCTGGGGGTGACCAATACGAGTAGACTTACAGTATCGCTCGCGCAAGCCGCTGACCAGGTGCATCGTTCTGCGACAGTCCTGTCTTGATAAACGGGAGAGATCCCAGCCCGATTAGGGAATTGTCATATGTGTGCTTATGGCTCTGGCGAGAATCGAACAGGCGATAGGAGATGTGTGTCGTGAATAACGCTCGCCTTCAAGAAAACATCAATGAGTCTCTTGGCTGAAGCCAACCTGCAATTCTGGGAAGAATTCTTGGTGCACATCGTCCAAGTCGGCGCTCGAGGGTTCTCTCTTGAATGAGCCTTGGCAGGCTGCCGGTCGACTTGACCGTAACACTATGGACGGCCAGGGGTGGCAATCCCAATCGGGGCATGCGGAGCGGTCGAAAACGTAGCGGGAGTTGTTGGAGCGAGAATGCCGCCGAGTCCAATGGTGAAACCAGACACGCCCGTGGAGCCTGAATTCGCGACATACAGGAATTGGCCGTCTGGATTTATTGTGATGCCGACAGGTGTCGCAGCCGCTCCTGTGGTAAATGTCGCAGGAGTCGTCGGGGTTAATAATCCTCCCGCTCCAATGGTGAACGCTGCCACCTCGTTCATGCCGCTGTTCGTGACGTACAGGAAAGAGCCGTTCGGTGAAATGACGATCCTTTGGGGGCTGGATCCTAGTACCCCGGTGGAAAAAGTGGGTGGGACTGTTGGGGTGAGCGCGCCTCCCCCTCCAATGGAAAACACGGCGATGGCGTTCGTTCCACTATTTGCAACATAGAGATAT
Source organism: Fimbriimonadaceae bacterium (assembly GCA_019638775.1). Lineage (NCBI taxonomy): Bacteria > Bacillati > Armatimonadota > Fimbriimonadia > Fimbriimonadales > Fimbriimonadaceae > Fimbriimonadaceae bacterium. Next base: position 29,321 of record JAHBTD010000006.1, read on the forward strand.
GACCCGTTGGGTGAGATGGCAAGCCCCTCTGGGCTCGGAGAGCCAGCACCTGCTGAGAATGTTGCTGGCGAGGTACTGGTCAAGGCGCCCCCTACGCCAATACTGAAGCCAGAAATAGTGTGCGTGCCGGCGTTCGCGGCGTAGAGAAACTGACCATTCGGCGACACAGCAATGCCCCTCGCGAGCGATCCACTCGTGGGGAAGGTGGCCGGGCTGGTTGGTGTCAACACACCTCCCGCGCCAATAGAGAAGGCCGCAATGGTATTTGAGCCGCTATTGGCGACGTAGAGAAACTGTCTGTTTGGGGTGACCGTGACTCCTCGTGGGGAAGATCCTGCACCGGTGGCAAACGTGGCTGGGACCATCGGGCTTAGGTTTCCTGTTGTCGAATTGATCGTGAAGCCAGAGACCGTTGCGGAATTCTGGTTCGAGGCATACAGAAACTGACCATTGGGGGAAACTGCCACCCATTCGCTATTGGTCCCACCAGTAGAAAACGTGGCAGGGGTCGTGGCAGTCAGTGCACCTGCCGTTCCAATCATGAACCCGGACAGGGTATTGGCACCGCCATTGGCCGTATAGACGACATGAGACGTTGATCCTGTCCCTTCAAAAACTCCTCCACTGCCACCACCGTCCGGACACCCGGTGAGAAGGAAAACCATCGGCATCGAGTACCACAAGTTCCAATGGATGTCTTTCATTGGGCCCTCACAGCAAAACGTTTATCGAACGTAGGACCATGAAGCACAGGACAAATCCATTGGTGAGCGGCGACCCCAGCATGACCATGCGCTATCTGCGCTCACGATCAATACGTATCACCTTATTCGTGTTAGATGAGAAAGTGACTGTAGTCGTCCATTCTCCCTGACCCGTATCGCCACCCCAAATGTATTGATAGCTAACCAGACGTTGGCCAAGAGGTGTCGGTTCAAATTGGTCGATGCGTCGATCAGGCTGGCCAGCTCGAGCGACCACTTCCGCTTCTGTCATGCCGTGGCTGAGCATTTGATAGATTTCTTGATCTAGTTCGCGGGCATTGAGGAATGACATACCCGATCCTGTGATGATGCAATAAAGAGTAAGTCCACCTATTACCCACATCCTTAGTTCGCGCCTCATGCACCGTCTCCGCTAGAAGGTTTTCCAACCTGCATGAAGCCTAGCGCGACATAGGAATTCCGTCAAAGATCTTAAGAAATTGTGCACCTCGCACGAATTGACAGAATGACAACAGGAGAGGTTGCTCAACACTTGTCGAGGCCTCTCCTGTTACTACAACGTCATCGAAACCGTAATAGTATTCTGGGAAACCTAAGCCTCATGGACACCCGGTTACATTCTGTTGTGACCCAGTCCGATCTGTTATGCGGATAAACCCACCGAGCTGCAAGCTTGAACACACCTCAGCGCCCGGCTGCCCGTCTGTATTTTGAACGGCCCTAACTGTAAAATTTCCAGGAAAGAAGTAATTTTGCCAATTTTGACTGCGATCGTGGATCATGCTTATACCTGGAGAACCTCCCACCTTCGCGAAGATGAGAATTACATCAGCACCCACAATCCCGTTCGTGTCCACAACTGAATTGATTGAGACGGTTCCCCAGTTAGAGAAATCGCGATAGGTGACAAAGCCGCCGCTTCTGTCGTGGATGACGCAGACGCACCAGAACGCTCCCGCCGAGTTTGTGGCGAGAAGCACAATGTCAGATCCCACCGTCCCGTCTGTATCGATCACCGCACGAACAGTAACAGAGGACCAATTCGCTGAGTCCCGATATGTTGAATAGCTACCAACCCGATCATGTATCACGCATACACACCAAAATGCCCCGGAAGAGTTCGTTGTGACAAGAACAACGTCCGCCCCAGCATTGCCATCAGTATCAGCAACACTGGCGATAGTCACAGAGATCCAATTACTTGAGTCTCTATAGCTCGTAAAACTGCCAACTTTGTCATGAATGATGCAGATACATTGAAATGTTCCCAGAGAGTTGTAAACTGGACCCCGATGTCAAGACAGAATTCCCCCGAGTTTAAGCTGCGTCCATTGCTTCAATTGCAGCGGAACAGCGCTGCCCCGTGTGTGCAAGGCAAGCATCCCTCGCGTCGCCAAAACGGTCTGGGATAGTCGCCCCACCGCCATCGCCATCGGCATATACCGCATTGGGCGTCCGATTGCCCAGCGACTGGTGCGGACGTTCGTCGTTGTAGAACGCGAAGTACTCCGCCAGACCGCGCGTCAGCTCGGCCACCGTGGCATATCCCTTCAGGTACACATCCTCATGTTTGACGCTGCGCCACAGCCGCTCAACAAAGATGTTGTCCAGCGCCCGCCCGCGTCCGTCCATGCTGATGGCAATTCCATCTCGCTTGAGCACGCCCGTGAACGTCGTGCTCGTGAACTGCGATCCCTGGTCGGTGTTGACGATCTCCGGCTTGTCGTACAGCCCCAAGGCATCTTCTAAACAGTCGGTGCAAAACGAGGTGTCCATGCTGTTGCTGATCCGCCAAGCGAGTACCCGGCGCGAATACCAGTCGATCACCGCCACCAGATACACGAAGCCTCGTGCCAGCCGGATATAGGTGATGTCCGTGCTCCACACCTGATTGGGCCGGGTGACCTTGATGCCCCGCAGGAGGTAGGGGTAGACCTTGTGCTCCGGATGCCTGGCGCTGGTTGTTGGCCCCGGCGCTAGGCCCGCCAGCCCCATCAAGCGCATCAGCCGTTGTACCCGCTTGCGATTGACGATGTGTCCCTGACGCGATAGATAGACCACCATCCGCCGACTTCCGTAAAATGGCCGCCGTGTGTATTCCTCATCAATTAGTCGGCACAGCAGCTGGTCTTCTGCGGACTCTTCGCGCCGTTCTTGCCGACCGTACCAGCTCGCCCGCGCCACGCTCGCCAGTTCGCACTGCCGCGTGACCGCCAGTGCTCCTTGTCGCTCTATCCAGCCCATTCTTGCGTCTGCACTCATAGTCCGGACTTTTTTTTGAGCCAGTCCAGCTCCATCTTCAACCGACCGATCTCCCCAAAGAGGTGGTCCTCGTCAGCATGCGCGGCAGGCTTCGGGCCACGTTTGCCCTCAAACAATGTCCCGGCCCGATCCAGAATCTCCTTCTTCCACTGCCCCACCACAACCGGATGCACGCCGTACTGCTGGCCAATCTCGTTGACCGTCTTCGCTCCACGGACCGCTTCCAGTCCTACCTTCGCCTTGAATTCCGCACGATGCACCTTGCGCTTCTTGCTTTCACTCATGCTATCGCCCTCCTCGGACAATAGCTTAAACCGGTGTCTCAAAATCGGGGACCACTATAGAAGTCATGCGCATCGCAGGTCCAAATGGATCCGTGGGCCATGCGGAAATCAAGATCGGACAGGCGCTCTTCATGCTGGCGGATGAATTCCCTGAGATGAATTGCAAGAGCCCTCAATCGTTCGGGGGCTCGCCCGTAAGCATCATGGTGTACGTGCGGGACGTAGACGCGTTCGTGAAACAGGCCGTCGCGGCCGGCGCGAAGGTGATCACTCCGGTTGAAAACAAATTTTACGGCGACCGGTCCGGCAGCTTGGAAGATCCCTTCGGACACCACTGGCACTTCGCCACGCATGTGGAGGATGTCCCTCCCGATGAACTGGCAAAACGGGCCGAAGCGTTTATGAAACAGCCGGACTCTCTTTCATGACTTCACATGAAGCCGCGGATTACGCTCACCACCATCGGTGTTGATGATTTGGAACGGTCTCTCCGGTACGTCAACAATCTGATGGCCGCCGAGACGATGGAGCTCGATGACCAAAGACTTATCACTCGTGTGCTGGCCCATTATGCTCCCAAGTAAATCGGTGGAAAAAAGGACGTAACCGCTTGTGCTCGCTATGGCGTTGTTCGGTTCCGGCACGCTGTTTCTCATCGAAGCCGGCACGGGCCTGTTCAAGCCGCAGGCTTACTCTATCGTGGAGCGATCGTCTCGACAAAAAGCTCCATGGCGTCTTCAAGCCATTGGCGCGTTGATGTTCGTGTGGGGCTTGCTCTGTCTCATCGCAGGTATTTCCCTGACCGGTATCAGCGATTGGATCGCGGTGATCCTCAGTCTGGCGTTCCTGGCAAAAGGCAGCTTGCTTATATTTTCTCCGTCGTCGCTGCATGACACTCCGCAGGCCATTGCCGCTGACCATACGAGATGGAGGGCAAAGTGCATGCGTCGTTCGGCGATTGGAGTACTTCTCATGTCATGGGGAGCCGTCTTGGTCAGCAATTGAGCCTAGAGGTGGACCAGCAGTCCTTGATATGAGTTTTGCCGGTCCGTTGGAGCTATGGAGGTTACTATGGGTCTTGGAAAAACGAAACCGATCCTCCGGATATTCGACGAAGAGAAAGCGAAGGAGTTCTACATCAATTTCCTAGGCTTCAGAATCGATTGGGAACATCGTTTTGAAGAGGGCTTACCTCTTTATATGCAAATCTCACAGGATGACTGCACCCTTCATTTATCAGAGCATCATGGAGACTGTTGTCCAGGTGCCGCGATGAGGATTGAAACAAACGACCTGGAGGCATTCCAAAAGGCTCTGCTGGCAAAGAACCACAAATACGCCAGACCGCGAATAGAAGAAATGCCATGGGGCAGGGATATGTCAGTGACTGATCCCTTCGGTAATAGATTGACGTTTACCAATGCCGTCAGTACCTAGCAAAGGTGCGCTAGCATGAAATGTTACTGCTGATGCCACCGACCATGACAAATCCGCCTGTTCCTTTGGTTGTCCGCCGATTTTCCAGCAATCACGAACCGCAGTTAGTCTGGACAAACGAACGTGGGGGGCTAACCTTTCGTGCTGGAAATCACTTCGTGAAATGGAATCCGCGCACCACAGGACTCGATCTTGAACAAGAGCGGCTTAGGCTAGAGTGGGCAATCCGTTGGCATCCAGTACCGAAAGTGCTCAACTGGGGAGCCGATGATAAGGCGCAATGGCTGGTTACTGCCGCGCTACCCGGCGAAGGAGCAGTCATGGAGCCATGGCGCATGCGACCGCTTGATGCGGTTCGTGCGATTGCGCGAGGGCTTTGCATGTTGCATGACAAGCTCCCTGTTGCCGACTGCCCCTTTCATTGGTCGGTTGAAGCTCGAAGAAATCACTGCATTCAGGGCGAAGGTTTGAGTGGGCCGCCCATTGACCGTCTCGTGGTTTGTCATGGTGACGCCTGTTCACCAAATACAATCATTGCGCCGGACGGAAGTCCGGCCGGTCACGTCGATCTCGGCTCGCTTGGTGTCGCGGACCGTTGGGCCGACTTGGCTATTGCAAGCCGGAGCCTCGAGTACAACTTCGGACCGGGTTGGGAAGACGAGTTCTTCAAGGTGTACGGCATCGAGCGCGACGAGGAGCGGATCTCGTTCTATCGATTGCTCTGGGACAATGAAGATAGGATGAGACACTAACACTGTGCATTCGATACAGCCGGTGAATGTCGTCAGTGCGCCAAAGGGGGTGTGTATGCAGAGCGATGAACAGGAAATTAGGCAGCTTGTTTTCACATTGACCCTTTATTGCGCAAACTTCTTCGCACCGACGACGCATAAGACGAGAGCAATCGTCACAGCGATCATAACGGGACTGATCTGCTCATGCAGCAGCGTTGCCGCCAATCCGAAGCCGAAGAACGGTTGGAAGAGTTGTAATTGTCCTACGGCGGCGATGCCGCCTTGCGCCAGCCCGCGATACCAGAACACAAACCCGATCAGCATGCTGAACAACGAGACATAGACGAGGCCGATCCACGCGGGCCAGCCTATTCCCATAAAAGTAGACGGCGCGGTGATGATTGCCGACACCAGCATGATCGGCAACGACAACACGAGCGCCCAGGAGATCACCTGCCAGCCCCCAAGTTTGCGAGACAGTCCGGCGCCTTCCGCGTAGCCCAGCCCGCAGACGACAATCGCTGTCAGCATTAGGAAATCTCCGACCGGCGAGACTGAAAAGTCTTGTGTCGTCATGAAGCCGACTACGAGCACGCTGCCCGGGCACGAGAACAGCCAAAAGGCCGGGCGTGGACGCTCACCACCGCGCAGCACACCGAAGATCGCCGTTGCGAGCGGCAAGAGACCGATGAAGACAATGGAATGGGCGGACGTGATATGTGTGAGCGCCAGCGCCGACAGCAGAGGAAAGCCCACCACGACACCGAACGCCACGATGCCCAGCGAGCGCAGGTCACTGCGCGCCGGACGCTTTTCGCGGAATGTCATCAGGAGCGCAACTCCCAACAGCCCGGCGATGGTCGCCCGCGCGACGGTCAGGAAGACAGGATCGAAATCCATCACCGCTACCCGTGTGGCCGGTAGCGAACCGCTGAAAATCAATACGCCAAGAAACCCGTTGACCCAGCCGCTCACGGTCTTGTCCATTCACAGCCTCCGTTCGTGTTCGTCTTGTATAGGACCGAAGGCATGGCGGTTCCAGAGACGGTCGGATACAATTCTACAAAACTGTCATGGCGATAGGAGCAGTACAGATGGAGAGTCAATCGGTAAGAAATGAGGAGGGCACCATGCTGATCGGTAACGTCATGGCGACCATCAAGCAGAGAATTGCCGGGCGAACCTTGACACCTGGAGCACAGTTGCCGTCAGTCCGCGCCTTCGCCAAGACCATGCAGGTTTCAAAATCCACGATCGTCGAAGCTTATGAGCGTCTTGCTGCCGAAGGCATTATTCGCTCCCGTCCAGGCTCGGGGTTCTATGTCATAGCACCGCTCGCCCCACTGTCATTGGCGGAGATCGGTCCTCAGCTCGACCGCGCAGTCGATCCACTCTGGATTTCACGCCAGTCGTTGGAAGCCGGCGATAACATTCTGAAACCTGGTTGTGGTTGGCTGCCGGCATCATGGATGCCTGAGACAGCCTTGCGCCGAGCGCTCCGGACGTTGGCACGTTCGGATGACGCCACACTCACCGATTATGGAACGCCGCTCGGATTGCCGCTCCTGCGCCAGCTCCTCGCCCGACGTTTGGGTGAGCACGGCATAGAAGTGTCCCCCGAACACATCATGCTGATGGAATCCGGCACGCAGGCGATCGATCTTCTGTGCCGCTTTCTGCTCCAACCTGGCGATACGGTGCTGGTGGATGATCCCTGCTACTTCAACTTTCATGCTCTGCTGCGCGTTCATAGGGGCCAAGGTTGTCGGCGTCCCCTATACACCGTCCGGACCGGACATCGATCTCTTTGCACAGGCGTTAGCCGAACATTGACCGCGCCTGTACATCACGAATTCCGCCCTTCACAATCCGACCGGCGCGATCCTCTCCCCCGTCATCGCGCACCGACTGCTGAAGATCGCAGACCAGTCGGGGGTGATCATCGTCGAGGACGACATCTTCGCCGATTTTGAGCACACGCCCGCCCCAAGATTGGCCGCCTTTGACGGTCTCAACCGGGTCATTCATATCGGAAGTTTTTCCAAATCGCTTTCGGCGTCGGTGCGCTGCGGCTTCATCGCCGCGCCGCGCGATTGGATCGAAGGATTGACGGACCTCAAGATCGCCACGTCCTTCGGCAGCGGACGGTTTTCAGCCGAACTGGTGCTGGCGCTTCTGAAGGACGGCAGCTATCGGAAGCATATGGATACGGTTCGCGCGCGGCTTTCACGCGCCATGGGCGAAACCATCACCCGGCTGAAGGCGATCGGCATCACGCCATGGATAGAGCAGCAGGCGGGAATGTTTCTCTGGTGCAGCCTCCCAAAGGGCATCGATGCGGCGGATATAGCCCGCAGCGCCTTAACGGCCGACGTTGTTCTGGCTCCCGGCAACGCATTCAGCCTCTCTCAAACTGCCAACGGCTTCTTACGTTTCAATGTAGCGCAGTCGGAGGACGAGCGAATTTTCAAGGTGCTGAAAGTGGCATTAAATTAGAAACCGATCGCAACGTATGATGCAGTTCAGGAGATCCCCGATGCCTTTGCGCATTCGCCGGCTTACGGCTGATGACGTCGATCTGATGTATGCTTTGTTACGGACCTTCGGCGAGGCGTTCGACGAAGTCGATACGTATTGTAGCAACCAGCCAAATGCCGTCTATCTTGAGCGATTGCTCGGGAGCGATTCCTTCATTGCCGTCGCAGCGATGGAAGACGCTACGGTTATCGGCGGTATCGCAGCCTATGAACTGAGAAAGTTCGAGCGGCAGCGGAGTGAGATCTACATCTATGATTTGGCGGTCGCCGAAACTCACAGACGAAGGGGTGTTGCGACGGCTTTAGTGAATGAGCTGAAGAAGATCGCCGCAACACGAGGAGCCTACGTCATGTTCGTCCAGGCCGACGTCGGCGACGATCCAGCCATCGCGCTCTATACAAAACTGGGAATTCGGGAAGACGTGCTGCACTTCGACATAACCAGTGACTGACGGCAATGGGCGTAAACAATAGGTGCCCGCTTCAATTATTTGCGCGTGGAGTCTTTGTCTAAGTCTTAGGGTTGCTACGTGTCGCGAAGCGGTGGCAACGACTGTCGGGACCTTTGGTCGTCTCGATATTCTGGTCAACAATGCGGGCAATTTGTTCTATACGGCGCGACTTCACGAGACCACTGATCAGATTTGGGATGAGACCTTTGACGTGTTTATGAAGGGGACGTTTCGATTCATTCGTGCGGTAATTCCTCGGATGCTTCAGCAGGGCGGCGGCTCGATCCTGAATATCTCCACAGTCGCCGGGCTCAAGGCCATGCCTGGCTTTGAGGCTCATGCGTATCAAGCGGCTAAGGCGGGTGTGATCATGCTCACCAAGACAGTGGCTGTGCACTACGCTAAGCAAAACATCCGTTGTAACTGTATCTGTCCAGCTGGCGTTGTGACCCCACCTATCGCAAACATGGTGAAGGATCCACAGATTAAAGCCTGGTTCGAAGGCGTCCACCCAATGGGTCGGCTCGGGCAGCCGGCGGAGGTTGCCGAAGCGACAGTTTATTTTGTATCCGAGGAGTCGGGCTGGACAACCGGGAGCATCCTGTCGGTGGATGGCGGTGTGACGGCCGCATAAGCGATAGACGATCAAGCACGAGGAGACTTGTGGTATCCAGGTGATGTTTCGAAGGTCTTTAAGGAGCGGTTATGGATATTATTCCGCTGTACGCAGTGGTGTATATTGTAATCATCCTCGGTGGGTGGTACGTGTACAATCGGTTCTAATCATCCTCGGTGGGTGGTTTGTGTACAAAATGAGTGCGTAGGTCGCCGGCCTAGAATTGGGCATCCTCCTAGGGGGAGGCCTCATCCTCCTGAGAAGTGCTCTTGCGCGGTAGCTGATCTAGTCTGGCGGTGTCAGCGCCGATGCTATACATCCTCAAAGCCCCGAACTGAAAAGTCCCCTGAACACCGAGTCACAATGTCCCTTCACCGAATTAAGCTCCCTGAGCCACGGGATCGAGCGTCTGCCGCACGCGGTCCACATCAAAATGGTAGCGTCCATACGGATTTACGTGTTTGTGGACCAGCGGCGTCGCGAGCGTCGCTTCGTCCAGCACATGTCCTTCGACACGGAGTTCCTCGACCACTCGCCCAATGGGGTTAGCAGCAGGAACTCGGGGGGGTCACGCCGCATTCGCGTGGACTCGGAACAACGGTACCAGCGCCGAAAGACTCCTTTCAGTTTGTTATTCAGGACCCTGGTCCGTGTCTGCAGGATGAGATACGCCCCGCGTCCAGTGCATCTGCTGCTTCACAAAATGCGGGCTGATCACGTGGCGCATAGTCGATTCGAGGAACGCTGTACTGATGGCGTTCCCCAAAGTCGGGGTGAACGCACGGTTGTTGCGAATGTACGCGTCAGACTCGTTGGGCCAAGGGTGCCTCATCATGACAACCGATTCCGGTCACAGTGCTCTTCAAATCACAATCCGCTCGACTTCATCCAACGAGACCTGATCAGTACGTCGATCATAGAGGCCCGTCGTACGGGCACTTTCATGGTTGGCCATCTGCTGAGCAATTTCCAGCTTCCCGCCATTGCGGAGATATTCGGTAATCCCGGTCGCGCGGAACGAATGGTTGCCGATCTTCGTGCGAATGCCGACTTCGGTGGCGCGGCGGCGAATCATGCGGTAGGCATCCACTTGCGTCATCGGTTTGTCGGAGAGCTGCCCCGTCCGGCCGTGCATTGTGCGAAAGAGCGGGCTGGTGCCCTCGGTCAACTGGGCCGTCTTGAGGTAGGCATGAAGGTACTCATCAAGATTGTGATGGCAGGGCATTGCATGGAGCTTGCCGCCTTTTTCATGCAGTCGCACCCAGGTCCGACGACCTTGGATATAGACATCCTCCACCTGCATCGACAGGGCTGCGCCAATCCGTGCAAACGTATAGACCATCAATCCAATCAAGGCCCGGTCGCGTAATCCAACGATTGTGCTCACGTCAATGGCCTCGATCAGCATTCGGGCTTCGTCGGCCATGAGCACCGGCGTCTTGCCTTTCTTCGTCGAGTACTTGGGCCCCCGCACGGAGCTCGCCGGATTGGAGGGGAGCACCTGACCGACCACCAACCAATCGAACAGCATGCGAATGGCCGCCAGATGTTGCTTGATCGATGGAGCTGACAGGCGGTCCTGAAGCGTCTCAATATAGGTCGCCACATGCACCGGCTCAATGGCGGGCAAGGAGAGGAGTCCATGCCGTTCGCACCAGGCGGCAAATTCTGCGACCGCCCAGGTGTAGGCCTTGCGTGTGTTCGGGTTTCGAATGTTGGCGGTAAAGAATTCGACGAACCGTTTGGTCGCGTTGGGCGTCGGAGTGAAAAGGGCGGGGAGTTTCCTGGTTCCCGGTATTACTAGCTGCATGTGGTTTCTCTTAGCTGTCCCCTACCGAATAGTAGAGTATGATAACGTCCTTTATCATACCTTTCTTTTTAGTTATGTCAATTGAAACAATGATATGTAAGAGTCACTCCATGTCATAGTTGACACAGATCCTCATGTGTCATACACTTCCTACACGTACCACATGTGCTACGGAGGTGTGATGGTCTCCTTACGATTGGGGAAAAAACTGGAAGACCGCTTAGAGCAGCTTGCCGAAGGGACAGGCCGGACCAAGACCTATTACATCCGACTCCTATTAGAAGAGCATCTCGACGAGTTGGAGGATCGGTATATCGCGGAACAGCGATTAGAAACTCCAGGGCCCCGACTCAGCTCCGACGAGATGAGGCAGGAACTTGGCCTGGACCATTGAGTATGACCGGCGCGTGCTCAAAGATCTGAAGCGGCTCGACCGGCAGGCTCAACAGGCCATTCTGGATTATTTCGATGATCGAATTGCGCCCACTGACGATCCCCGCGTGTTTGGTAAACCTTTGAAAGCCTCGTTCGCGGGTCTGTGGCGCTATCGGATCGGCGATTATCGAGCCATCTGCCGGATCGAAGATAACAGAATGGTGGTCTTGGTAGTGCGGGTGGCCCATCGGAGCACGGTGTATGAAGACTGAATCTATGAGCGCCCTGTTGATTTTCGACGACACGGGCTCGACATGAATCGAGGGTGAACCCATGGGCGGCACGAATCGCAGTGGATATCTCTATGATCTGTTGAAACGTGAACAATGGCGAATCTTGGAACAAGCCGCGTT
>JAHBTD010000007.1 GCA_019638775.1 Fimbriimonadaceae bacterium
TGTGAAGATGTCGAACGGCCGGCCGTAAAAATGCTCGCCAATCTCCATGGCCAAGAGATCCGCCGCACCTAGAATTTTCACCAGTCGCCGCAGCGTATCCTCGCGATCGGTCGATCGAATGAGTCCCATTTCGACGATCTTCTTCTGCCGTGCCAACTCTTTGGCGGCCTCCAGAATGGCATCCGGTGTCACATACACCACCCCTTTCAGCGAAAACGCCGCCCACTTGTTTCCTTTGAGTGGACGATTGATCCGAGGCGCCACGATCGCCAAGACTTCTGGTCCCGCACACCAACTGTCTAACGGCTTCTCCTGCATCTCCTGCGTGCTGAGGATCATTTCCTTCACGCGTGCCTGCCCATCGGCTTGCCGAAGAATCACGCCCAGCCGATCCTTCCCGATCCGATGATGGCCCTTGATGGCATCCAACACCTCACTGAACCATGGGATGGACGTGCCGGCAAAGCACTCTTGGAGCTTAATAGCGCTGACAACCGGATGATCCCCCATCGCATGGGCGGCCGTCGCACGAAAGCGCGGAATCTTACCCAGATCATGTCCTAGTGTGGCCACCAGTACCTTCGGGATCATAAGATCCCCATCCCGGTAGGTCTGCTTGAGCAACGCCAACGCTAACTCCGTGACCCGATACGTATGGTCTCGCAGCGTGATTTTCGCGAGCGTATCGCGAATGGAATAGAGGTCCGTACATTCTTCGTCGCGTTCGATACCGGCCGTCACGATCGACGGACAGTCCCCATATTCCTCGAGAATTTTCACCACCGTGAGCAGCGGCTCCAGTGCGCGCTGGCTCTCAATTACCGGTTGATAAGGCATGATGAAATCCCGAATAAGTGCGGACGACCGGCCAGACGACACCGGGCGTGTCGAGGTGGCGGGATCGAGTGTGGCGGCCTGTGCGCCTCCCTGAGGAGGCAGCACCGGCTGGGCAGAGGACGGGCCCTCCACAGAAGTTGATGCACTGGGGTATGTCAGGGCCGCAGGAGCGACGGCCACCTCAGGATCAGGCGGTGCATACTCTGCTGGACTACCCTCGGGCTCAGCTTCCTCGACCAGCTCCCCAGTTTGTTGAATGAAATCCAAATTGAGCGGAAGCCACACGTCTTTAGCCAGATCCTCTAGGGTGATTTCGATCAGCCTCGGCACCACAAGCGGAGTTGCTACTCCGGTATGAACTCTTGCAGACTCGCCCCGCCAAGCTCCCCACAATCTCCCGAGCATGTCACCTCCACGGTTCCGGTAACGGCATCACGCTCACATGCGTCGCTTTAGCCCGGACTCGTACCACCCGCCCCATCAAACTCACATCCACCAGCACATCCTCACCGTCCAAGGCTCGGACGATGCCCGTCATCTGCGCATATGGGCCCGAACTCACCTGCACCACGTCGGCCACCTTGGCCAGGAGTGGTTCAACATTGCTAAGGTCCTCGAAGAGGTCGCTATCCAGCAAAGGAAGCGCTCGCACCACTCCAGACAGCCGCTTGATCACGGGAACGGCCGTTGGATCACAGTGAGCAATCACATAGCCCTTTGTCGGACGTTCCACGTCCGTGCACCCCAACTCCTGGAGCTGCAAGGCCACGTGTCGTTCACGGCCTGGCGTGACATCAAACGCCCACCGTGCATGTAACGCATTCTCAGTGGAGCACGCCTCTGTTTGTCTGTCGCTCACAGTTCCTCCTTTTGAAAACCGCTCCACCTCACCCCGCGGACTCATCGCAGCAAGCCACGGGCTCGTCTGATGCCTGCGAGGCGCTCCAATGCCCGATACACCTTCCAGCTGTAGCCCGCGATGTTGCGACTGCCGTTGTAACGGCCTACGGCTGTCCACGTTTCTTGGTACTCATTGATCTTCTGCCGCAAGACAAAGGCAGCCCATTGGATATTGATACAAGGATCGAGAAAATGGACTGGATCAATTTTGTACTGCCGCATGTGCACGCTATTGATCTGTGCAATCCCCACATCAAAATTCGCCCCCGCCTTCCACAGTTCAGCAACCAGATCCGTCGCTTGCTTGAAAGAAAGTGGTCCTCGCCGATCCCCCTTGCCGTCCCGATTCACATTCACCGCATGCGGATCCCCTTCACTCTCCACTAGAATAATGGCTTCCAATATTTGCACGGTCACCGCGTAGCGATTCGCCGCCGCCACAACACAACTGTGGTTCACATACCAAAACCGGTCCGGAGGCATCTCCGCCGCAACACTGTCCGGCAAGACACCGAGACATACCACCGCAAGACAGAACCACGTCGAACGGCGACTTTTCGGTCTGGAGAATGCACCCAGAGGCCCACCATACCCCCGTCTTAACAGGTGCCTGTGTAGGTGCATATCTTCGTCGCCATTTCCTTCGTGATCACAGCCGGGTCAATATTCGCTGAAACATTTTTGTACCATTCCGTGAAATCCATCGCCTGGAAGTTCAAAGCGCTGAACTGATCGACCGTAAATCCGTCGCACTGGGGCGCATCCGCTGATCCCCAGGTCATGCCCAACTGCACACGGCCTTGTTCCTGCACCATCCGACCGAGCTCGGATTTCATAGTGCAGTAGACCTCTTCCTTTCGGAGGCACACACTGCCGACCAGAAAGGAGCCTTTATCCACACAATGTGTCCCAATTAGATGAGCCTTTCGATCGTGTTTATCCCTCGCAAGCGCGATCTCCTCCTCAGAGCATTTCCCAATCAATTTATCGGGGTCCGAATCGCAGCAATTGATTAGTGATCGCCCGATTGTGCTGAAATCACAGGTGCTCCTTTTGCCCGTGAAGATACGCAGACGGTCCGGATCCCAATCTTCTTCGACATTCTTGGTCATCGCCAGCCAGGTGGCCGCTAACGCCAGATTCTCATTGGGTGGCGTACTGGTATCCACGCAAAACGGCACAGGACTGTCTGGTTTCCCACACTTCGTGCATTGAGTAATCGGTTGCGTCGTCGAACATTCCGACGGTCCCGGACACTTGTAGGTGTTCTCGTACATCAAGCAATATCCCGTCCCCGGCTGCACCGATGCGCAGCGAGAGCTGACTTGATTGCAGCCCTTGTCTCGATACTCGCCACAGGTGTCCCCGGCCGTGGACGTGACATCCCAGGTTTGCTCCTCTTGAAAGCATCCCGTTAAGGGCGCCACGCTGTACGTATCAAGAAAGGTTCCCGTTACCATGACCGCAATCGAATGCGACTCGTAAGTAAATGTAAACGGAACTTGCCAGCTGAGCGGGCCGGTGGGACTGAAGGCGCCCATCGTAAACGTCATGGGATACCCAAAGCATGAGCACTTGCTATTGCAGTAGGCCGGCGAGCCATTTCCAGAGGCCGTCGGGTTCGCCGGAGTCAACACGTAAGGCCCGGTCTTCACCGAGCCAACATTTGTGCAGCCGTATTTGTCTTCTCCGGCGGAATTGCCAGTGACGTTCAAGCCGACCACCCATCGAGTTCCATCCCAGATAGGAAACGCCGATTCGATCGTAAAATTGCCCATGGCCATTCCCGGCGCATGGTCGTGCGCGTTGAATCCAGAAGTCCCCCCGGTCAGCACGGTGGCATACGGTTGAGCACACTTGAGATCCCGCGCAGCTCCATCGAGACAGGTCGTAGTCACCAGTGCGGCGAGGCCACTGGCGCCAGCCGCTTCTAGATCCTTGCACCCATTGACCTCCGTCTCAGAGGTATAGGGAGGGCTGGGAATTCCAGGAACCGTGCACGCGTTCGGTAGCAGGGTGGGGTTGCGAATCTTGAGGCAGGTCTGCCGTGAGCCCCCAGGCACTTGGCAGGTCCCCGTGACGCCAGCCCCTTCGGTGTAACTCGTGCACATATTCACCACGGAACAGCTCTCCGTCATGATGGAATCGGTCGGCAGCGTCGCTGCCGTCGATTGCGCCGTCGTCACCGGGCTACTAGTCCGTAGATCCCACCCATCTCGGTCAATCCTGCTCTGTTGGATTTTCGAGTAACGCTCATCGGAGCTCGCCGCCGCACCGCCGGCCGCGCTCAAACTGCCAGGATCATCGTAATACCTCTCTTCAGCAGCCCCAGAGCACCCTGCCGTGACACAACCCGGCGACCCTGAGTACTGCGGCACTTTGGTCATGTTCGGCGCCAGAATACCTGCACCGACTAATCCTGAGGCCTTCTGCCCCTCTACCTCACACTTCGCTTTGAGGTACGGATCGTCAATCCCACTGCAATCTGCGCGTACCTCCACAACACCACACACCAAACAGATCGCGAGGCAAATCCCTATGAGCATGCGCTTCATCACAGACAGCCTCCCCCTATCGACGCGTGCCTAACCGAGCCGTATCCAATGAGGGCACCGTCATCTCGTCCATCCCTACCGCTTCTCCCAGTGAATTTCCGTCCGGCGGATGTCGAGCGGACTGGTCCCTTGCAACGAAGGGGGACAGTTCACCGGCCAAAATCGTCCCAAGCGCGTCACGATCCATAAACTGAATCGGCGTTCCCCGCATGATGATTTGTGCCATACCCCACCCCCAGTATCGTGCCGTCACCTGATGAATCTGAATGTCGAAACCAATGATCAGGTCAGCTCCCAACGCCGCAGCGCTTTGCGCAAGCCTATTCACCATGCTCTGAGTCGCATGGACGATCGGACTGTCATACGTCTTCGCGCGCCCTCCCCAGAAATCGGTGAATCGGACAACGGCATCCCGCCAGGAAGCGATCCCGACGGTCTCGATCTGAATCAATGCCTGAAAATACCGATAGGTATGTCCGGGAATGACATCCACCGTAAGAATTTTCATTCGGGCCTATCGCTTTTCGGTATCAGACGGTGACACCTCGGCCTTCTTCGGAGCATCTGCGTCGATACTGATCGTCAATGTGTTCATGGGCGCGGCCATCACTTCCCCATCGACAGCCGGAAGAAGGGGACGTCCAGTTGAAGCTTTTCCGGACATCCCAGAAGCTAGAGGAGGAGGCACCAGTTCCGCGTTTTGCCCATTCCCCCCACGGAAGCCATCCAGAAATCGTCGTAACCATCCTTTGTCCGCATCGGGCTTGGTTCGAGGCGATTCGACCTTAGCCTCTATCACCCTCTGAGGAACGGGCATCGGCACATCCGGTTTGGCAGGGACAGTGGTCGTCGCCACTGGACTTGGAGCGACCGCCAGGCTCGTCCCGCTCGGCTCAACACCCGAGCCCCCAGCGCCTACGCTCCCCTCCATATTCGGACTGCCAGCCTTGGCGACAGGTTCAGTTTTGGGAGCACTTCCTGACTTACCCTCACCCAACTGGACGCGCGTTTTCTGGACGTCGGGAGCACCCCCTCTAGCCTGCAAGGACTTCCCAAGTTTCCCAATCGACAGTTCAACACGTTCGAAGCGATTGGCTAAGGCGACCGTCGTTTCTGTGAGGGTTTCGATCTTCCCCGCAATATTTTGCAGGCGCGCGTCGACTCCGGACAGTTGTTGCGCCTGCTGCGCAAACTGCGCCCGCTGGGACTCGTACTGATTCTGGGTGTCTTTCACCACCCCCTTCACGGTCAGGATGTCCCCCTGCAGTTTTTCCGCTTGGGCCTTTAGTCCCATCTGCTCTTGCGCAACATGCCGATACACCTGGGATACATTGTCGACTCGCTGGGACAGCTCGTCGTGCTCGGTCTCCATGACTTCCTTCACCGCGAGTTGATGCTGGTACTTGGTTTCCAAATCCTGATATTCACCGGTGCTGACGCAACCGGACAACAGTGCGAGACTAAGGGCTGCCATGCGTTGCCACATACCGTGCTCCTTTCATACGAGAGGGGTGACTACCTCCCTTTTCCCTATTGGTTCAAAAATGCTTTCACCGCGCCCCGCGGCTCATACTCTGTCACCGTCACGCGAGCGACATGCCCGATGACATCGTGCAAGGCCACTACAAGCTCATCGACGGCCTGAAAATGTTTCACATACGGAGTGAGATCTTCCGCTCGGAGACGAATGCTATTGAGCGCGTTATCTAGGGCGCGAATCACCGGCACCAGTCTCACCGTGTCTCCGACGCGGGGCGTAATGACACGCGCATTGCGCCACGCCGCCTTCACGCTCCGTTCTTTTAGGTCGGGATATGGGTCTTGAGGGAGCAACTCGAACTCCCCCACTCCAAGCTCTCGCAAGATCACCTTTGCCCGCGCCACCCATTGCTCCACACGAGCCAACTCGTTGCGCACTTGCTCAATGGAGAGCTGAGATCCTGCTGCCCGCCGAAGACGATGAATTACCTTGTCAAACATGTACAGCATGGAGACACAGGCCATCCCCGCTTTTGTTTGTGGTAAAAGGAGCACCGAATTCGGATCTTCCAGCCGCCGCTTGTTCTCCTCCGCCCGATCGGGCCTTCGTCCATTCGTCGGAGACGCGCTCCGAAGAGACTGGCCCTCGCGCCGTACCATCCCCAGTTGTCGCTCTGCGTCCACCCCATGAGCCATGCCTCACCTCCTCGATTACGCCCGAGCTGTCTTCCCCAGATCCGCTTCGTCCACGAGCACCAGTCCATAGCCGGTCAATTTGCTGGCCACCGCAGCATTCATCCCCTTGCGACCAAGAAACTGTGCGATCGTGCCCCGTTCAACAATGACTCGCGCCTGATGTTCTTCCCGATACACGTCCACTCGTCGCACTGACCGGCTCGGGGCCGGCGCTAATGCCTCACGAATGTAGGCTTCCACCTCCGTGTGATACTTCACGAGTGCGATCGTGCGGGATGTGTAGGTCCGGAACTCGTACAACAGAGGCTTGCAGGTCGCGATGACATCTTCCCCCGTGCGATAAGTCTCGACCGCAATCTTCACAAACGACGCGGCTTGAGCCGTCGCCACACGCTTGATGTGCACATGGTCGTCCGCCAACACCGGAGCCAGCACTAACTCCGCAATACGCCGGAAATAGTGCATCGATCGCTGCGACAGCATCGGAAACTCGTCACCGACCTTGTACACAGCTCCCATCAATGAGTCGCGTACCTTGTACTGACGGTCGGCATACTGATGCGGCAAGATGGCATACCTCCCGATGGAATCCGCCCACAGCAGATATGCGCTGTGCCCCGGATCCATCCGAATGACCCGAGCCATTACTAAGTCTCCCACCTGCACCATTCGTTACTCGCCTGTGCTATAGTTTTTCGACCCGTATACGCACCTGCCACCTGCGTGTAGTTCGAGACTCGGTCTCACAACTATGCCCAACAGGTATTACCGGATCACTCCCACTCCGCTTCTATCCTCATCCAGAGGGAAGATCCGCTCTCTTGCGTACCTTGCTTGGCTGTGGTCTAGTCGGACGATCAGCGTGCTCCTCCTCGTGCTCGTCACCTTGGTATCTTGTGCCCCCGTCTTCACGCCGACCACTTTGCAGAACTTCAAAGAATCGCGTGAAACCAGCTCAACGACGGCTGTAGAACGTCCTCGATTGGCACTATCACCCCACAGTGATGGCCTGGGATGGACGGTGAGAGTCACCCAAACCGTTGAGGAGAAGAATCGGATCAGGCGAGAAGAAGTCTGGGGAGGATATACCTATGAACGTCGGCTCAATCTTGTCACGATGGTGGGAGGGGGACTACTCTGTGCTCCAAATCTCCTGTTGAATACCCTCTTTTCCATGGGAACACCAAACCAGCCGGGATGGAGTTCACCATGGCAATACTGCCTGGCCGCCGCCGGATATGACGTGCCTGGCCGCGCCGATACCCGAACTCGGATCGCTGATGACCTCGATCCCCAGGTTCAGACTGTTACGCGGATAATTGTGGACGGTGACCTTCGGCTCACTTTTGCCGCCGATGGACGGGACCGCATTGGGATTGCCGTCCCTGTGAGTAAGGATTCTCAAGGGACGCACATCCGCCTTCGATGGCTTGCAATGGCTTTACGGGAACAGGGCGTGAATCCTGCCGACGTCCCTGACGGGACCGTCGAGATTTCCTACAGTCCAACTGTCGGCAACCCCGGCCCGACCACACAGTTGCCGATCGACGGGCACGTACTCACCGCTATGCTGCAGCACGATCTCGCAGTGCTCCCCCAAGATCGCTGGCCGAAGCAGCCTCGCCTCAGGCTGGCGGTCAACAATGACTGGGGACACGAACAGTCCCAGTTGATAGTAGACAGGCTTATTGGCCGTATGAAGGAGCGCGGCCTTCCGCTGGTCATCCGAAACGAACGGTATCGGAAACTAGTTCCTGTCCAGGTCCGGCAACTCGCTCCGTTCTTTAATGATGAGCGACAACCGTCAGCCGGCATGGGCACCGGAGCAAATCTGCTCGTATCCATCGACATCGCCTCTGCTTCAGATCAGGGGCTGCTGCTCACCACGACTCTTGTCTCTGTTGAGACCGCACAAGTGCTGGCTCAGTTTGTCCTCGAATGTCCGATCAACGCCGTCGCGCCAACGGCCGAAACTCTGGCGGCAGTTGTCACCGATCTCGTCCTGCCCCATGGTCCCACTCTCACACGGGGATGGTTCGTCACACCATGACACGATATGGCACATTCCTCATCTGCTTCCTCGCCACCAGTGCGGTCGGCTGTTCGTCTCTCATACTCTCCAACACCCCGGTGCAGGGAGAAAATACCTCGACTCGAGAAATCGCGCGCACTCCGATCGATGTACCAGAGGTTACCCTTACACCCCATCACGATCAGCAACGCCTCACCATTCGCGTGACACAACGCTCCCAAATCACCCTCGAGACGGACACGCCGATGAAGGTCGAGGCACGACGCTATGTGTTTTCGCCTACCGCTCCCCTTGCCGGCGCTGTTCATTGTCCGGTACTGACTGTTGCCTATGTGATTTCAGCCGGACACCTAGGCTCACAATCTCTTGCTCCCGCCTGCCGACGGCTCCTGATGCAGGAACCTCTTGCCGGATCACCGCGGGTTGCCACCGAAATCGAACACCGCTACGAGACACACACCACAACAGAGCCCGTGCGCTACGCCACACTGAGAGTGGCATGGGACGATGCGATACATCCGCCACTGGTCTATGACGTGAATCCCGATGGAGAGGTGTCCATTCCTCAACACGCACTCCGTTCGGGGACGGAGCGCGACCCGTCGACGCTTCCCACACTGTCTATCCTCGTCGACAATCGCGTCCTCTGGACTCATCGCCTTACCCCTAGCGAGATGACACCAAGTGGCCCATTGCCAGACGAACCGCACACGGCAGGTACGAGCTGGCCACCGATCGTCGCACTCGTCCTCGAACCGCTCGATGGCGCTGCACCACCTGCGTTGAGAGCATGGGGACGTTTGGTGACACAGGCTTTATTGGAACGCCACATCTGTGTGGTCGCACCAATAACCTTCGCTAAAGACTTACAGGATGAGCTGCTACTCCACCAATCCGGGCGGATCAGTGACCAGACGGCTGTTCACTTTGGCAAATGGATACCCGCCACTGTGGCGCTCACCATCAGAAACGGGGCCGCCAATCAGGGAATAGCTATTCTAGAATTTGTGGATATTCAAAGGGCGGAACGAATCAGATACGACGTCCTACGGTATAGCAGCGACTGGAAAGAGGATGCGCAGATGGTGAAGGCCTATATGCAAACGATCTTCCCCAAAGGATATCAATCCTGCTCATAGCAATCTCACTTCGCATCCTGTACCTCAAGCACGCAATCACCATACACAGTGACAAGCAATGATCCTGGATAGGTCCTATAGGTCTTCTTGTCTGCCTGAAGGTCAGAGGTTTCCCCAACAGTGTTTACGATTCTAATGTTAACCATCGCTCGCCCTCTGCTGGTCGTCCGGCACTGTTCTACAACTTCATGCAATACAGAGAGAGAATTCCCGCTGGATGAGGGGCTAAATTGCTGCGATCCGACAGCAATGGTTGAGCGTTTGATTGGTACTCCTGGAATCTCTGAACCAACGAACGATCCCAGCCATCCATCTTTTGGCGTCTCAGCTCTCGCGCCTCCTGACTGACTGATAACGATCGCGACCAGGACCATGAAAAGCGCTAGCTGACACAGCCGCATGAGAACCTCCGCTCCGGACAGAACGATTCACTGCCACTTCTATTTACCAGTATTCGGGGACGATGGCTGCGTCCGTTCAACTCTTAATAACGACTCTTGGCCTTCCTGCCATTTAGGCATAGTCCCAAACGCATTCGACGCCTCTTCACCCATCATGCCGAGGGCCGATGTACGCACCGCATTATAAGCGGCATTGGCAGCAAAGTTCTGTAATTCTTCGGGAGACATGCTTTGTGCACGCCCGGTCTTTTCTAAATGTTCGACAGAACTGCGCGCAAACGAGATAGCATTATCCATCACTCCGGAATATTCTTTCCACCAGGCGCCCATATTTTGATGCGAGTCCAAAAGACCGCTCGGTCCCCCACCTCCACCAGGGCCATTCGGCACGGGTCCACTACCTGGCTGAATCGGTGTTCCTCCAACCCCTCCCCCACCAAATTTCCCCATTCGTCCTTTGAGGATCAAATATCGCGAAGCCCCATCCATTCCGATCCGACCAAATTCAAGCCCATAAGCAATCGCCTCGTCCGTCTGCGTAGGGTTTGTAATATCGGTGCCTTTGGCCGCAAACGCCATTTGTGTAATCGTTAGATTCGCCCCACTGTCATGATGAAATTGCACACGATTGAAGTCATGAAAATCGGAGCCTTTGTGACCGGACGAACTCAGCACATTCCCGCTACCGTCAAGTACATCGTTAACCGCAAATCCATGTGCCGCATACTCATTCTTCGATAGCTCCTTCGTATTTGCAATCACGCTCGCCCCATCGGGCGACTGTGAATACTCCACTACCTGGAAGTGTTCTTGCCCTTGTGCATCAGTACGGTACTGACCGATTTTCCCTGTTTGCAAGTCCGTTACTTCTGACGCAATTAACTGGCCAGACTGAGGACTATAGTAGAACGTCCCCTGCAGCTCTTTGGTCTGCCCGGGATGCATAGCATCAGGCACGGTGAAAATGCCGGATTTACGCTCATTGTTATAGTACTGTGAGTCCAATCCGCCCAACACCGAATGATACAAGACTTCGCGCTGGCCGCCATCATCCTTCATAGGACCAAGGACTTGTGTGTCTATCGCTCCGTTTTTCGCCGCCACGACCTTCACGGTCTGATCGATAGAGCCGCTCATAGCCCCGCTGTTTGGATCCTCCAGTGACCTGGCGATTCCCCACACCTCGTTGCCTTCCCCATCTTTCATAAAGGTGGAATAGGTGTTATCGGTCACGTTGGTAATCGTCCCGCCCAGTAGCTTGCGCTCGCCAGTCTCACTACTGGTCGGGCCGTAGTAGAGATTGGCGAATACATCCATATCGCGATGGCCGTCATTGATCCGACGCCAGCCTGACTCTTTATCGATCGACTGTACCTCGTTGTTGTACCCGCGCAGGGACTGCTCGAACTCAACGGTCATTTGACGCGATCCCCTCATCTGATCGCTATAAACGCGGACGCCATCGAGCTCGACTGCAGAACTTTTGAACGCTCGCCCTTGGGCGTCCACAGACACGCCGTCAAAGGTACTTACCGAATGTGTGCCTCCTGGAGCCATCATGGTGTCCTCAACCCCGTACTGCAAACCCGACACACCAGATCCTTTTTCGATTATGTCCCTGGTTTGAGACCCAGAGGTCCCTTTAAACGCCACAATGTTGCCATTATCAATAAGGCCCGTCACATCGCGGGCCGGCGCCCCCGGTTGTTGCGCATACCCATGAAACATCTCAACTTGATGTCCATCTTGTCCCATCACATTTAACTGCGTGAACTGCCCAGACAAATGAGTGCCATCCACCAGATTACGTTCCCCGGAAATACTCTTGGTACCTCCCTCCCGCCCGTCAAAAAAGCTCACCTGGCCGTCGTATAACAGCGCATTGGCTTGAAACGCCGGAGAACCTGGCTTGCTATTGTCGATGGCAGAGCCGAAGAAGGCTGTCGGCACTCCTGGTTGATTGGCTTCCCCATGACTCAGAGCCGTGAACGTGCCGCTCAGGGTGTAGGAACCGACCGTGTGGGTGTCGTGGGCAACACCGCTCGTGCCTGACTCAAAATGTTCCGTGGCTTCCACCAAGAACTGTCGTCCTGATGCATCGGTGCCCAATGTTCCTGTCACTGTGTGCGTGTGACCACCCTCATCACTGGTCAGACTGTAACTGGAATAGATGTCTCGCGGATGCACCGGGTCCGAGCGATCGACTGACCCAAACGCCCTGACATATCCCTCCATCGGCCGAGTCACCCCATCTTTCCCTAAGACCATCTGTTCCGCTTGCCCAGTCTCCACAAAATAATTGGAACCGTCAGGGGAAACGAACGATTCCCTGTGGACGCCGGCCTCCGTATCCTTGTTGTCAAATCCTCGGACGGCCCCGCCCTCGGTCGCCAGAAAATGAAACTGTCCATCGCGTTCTACCAGTCGCCCGGTATACGATTGTTTCGCACCCATCGTGCTCTGAAATGTCGACTGTGTGAGGGTGTCTACCCGCTCGCCTGGCCCACGCTCACCCATCATCTGGACAAATCCGGCATCGGGACGTGTCTCGCCCGCGACTTCCAGAAACAACGGCACATTCCCCGATCGTGCAAAACTTTGACTACCGTCTTCAGCAATCGTACGCGTCTCGGACAGGCCTTTCCGAACGGATTGTTCCGTGCGCGCCACTAATTCTCCGGTATCCTGATTTTCCTGCACAAGCACGCTCTTCCTGGAGCCATCCTCCCCCATCGTATCGAAGCGATGCTCCACCATCGAACCAAACACCGAGGTTTGTGCATCGACCTGCTTCCCGGACTGTGGATCAAACATCTTGTGACGGAACACCCCACTCAGCAGATGCCCCTTTGAATCCATTGAATACTGTCCTTCTGGCCCCTTGTAGTTCTGAATGCCGTTCGCGCCAATACTGGTGATGCCGCCCTGGGAGTCGTGGATCTCACTCGTGCCGGATTGACTATCCACACGAAACCCACCCTGACCAGTCGGCACAGTCATCTGTGGTTCGACGTCATGGCCGATCATCTCGCCGAACTGGGCCCCACGCTGTTCGTGTCGATAGGACGGGCCTTCCTCCAAATTGGCACCAAGCCCACGTGAGAACTGTCCTCCCACTTGCCCCGCGACGGTTTCCGCAGTCCGCGATCCTGCCAGGATCGATCCCAACACCTGGCTTCCGCCCCACATCAGACCGAAACCGATCGCTGGCACGAGCCACACATAATCTGCGGCTGTGGAATTCAGCATGGCGACATGTTCATTGATTCTGTCTAACGTTGCATAGTTGACGGATTGGCCAACCCCGTTTGAGCTCAGGATCGCGCCGAGCCGGCTTCGCGCTTCCCAAAACATGACAAAATTCAGCACGGCATACAGAGGCGACCAGGTCTGGAGCCACATGAACAAGCGCCAATAGGTGCCCATCAACCGTGACATCCCAGGCGAAATGGCAAGCACTAGAAGGAACGGGGTCATGATGTACACAACCCCTTCCACAATGGTCCGTAATAGCGGTACGACCTTTTGAGCGACATAGGACTTCGAGTAGCTTTGGAACTTTAAGTCCTTTTGGATCGCCTGCTGCTGCAGAAGCACAGTGTCCGCAGTCGCCGCGCGCCGTTTGGCATCGGCGGATTCGGCGTTTTTCCACGCATGGATGAGCAGCACATTATTAATCATGTCTCGGGCCGATTGCCCGACGGATAACAAGAGATTCGCCCGGATGTCCTCAGTGAGCCCTTCCTCATCGCCGGTGGCCGGATCAAGCTGCAACTGTGTCCGCAAATGCCGCATCGCCCCTTCGTAGTCAGGCTGCCCCGTGGTATACGCAGGAAGGATGAGAGAACTATAGAAGTCGGGACACACCCGCGGGGCCGCTTCCAACGTCCCACCTGTATATCCGAGTGCCGTGAGTGCGTTATTCGTAGCCCCGATATCATTGAGCAGATTCGGAGAATTCATCAGCGTCCCGAGGTTCTTCTGGAGCAGGCCCACCTCCCGAAACACACACATCATAAAATATGAATCGGTATTGCGGGCCAGATCCGAGTCTTGCAATCTCGCATTGAGGACTTTTTGCAGATCGAATAGCGGGCGATTGAATGACGCTTGTCCCTGGGTATATTGCACGGGCATCGGAAACGACGCTTCGACAAGCTGAGTCGTGTAGTACCCTACTTGCCCCGAGAGGTATGCCGGTAACGCGATCGCCAGCGGCACACTGTTCACAATTTGATCCGGCACATCGGGATTGACTTGGTCTTCCACGGACACGTCGACCGTGATTCGGACACTGACAAAGAGAATGAAAAATGCCCCGACGACCAGCGGGACCAAGAAGCGCCGATTGAACACAAAATACACGAGTCCGAACATCGCGAAGACAAGAAGTGCGAGCTCCATCAAGCTTTCGAAGCGTCCGGTGGTCATCATGATCCGGATGCCCAGCAGAATCTGCGTCAGCACATCGCCGTTGCCAAACGTATAGATCGTCCACATGATGCGCTATCCTCTCCCTCACATCGCAGACAGACTTACTCCGACTACCGCAGCGATCGCATTTCGCCCTGCGTCTTCGTCAACTGCATAAGCTGGTTGATGTTATTCACCATACGTTGCCGCTTCGCGAGACTCTCACTAGCCCCCCTTAGGATCTGATGCAGCCGCCCCTGAAAGTCTTGCAGATTGCCTGGCCACTCGGGTTTGACCTTTTGGATATAGCTAACGTTCCTGGACGTTTCGGTGGCCGCCCACTTCACCCATTGATACCCCATGTCCGCAGCGACCACTTCTGAAGACAATCGCGCAATCTGATTGCCGACATCCCGTGGACGCCCATAATCGGCGAGCATGGTCAGAATGGGGACCGGGGTCATGTTGATGATTTGCTGATCTGTCGCGCTGATAGCTGAGCCGGAGTAGAGGTCTTCGATCAGGTTACTCATGGACGTATACACGCGACTCTCGAATCCTTCGATATCGGTCGCGTCAGTAATCGTGGGGTTCAAACATTCCGAGTCGCCCCCACAATTAAACACTTTCACCACGTCGCCCAGATGACTATCGACCAGCTGTTCGAAGGTCATCGTCGGATCGCGGGTTTGAACATCGCCATCGTTCCCGACTATAACGGTCCCGGTGACCGACATCACCATGACGATGAGATTCTGATCCAGGCCAGCCTGCGTCAGGACATCCCACACCAGATTGCCAGTGACATCGTATTCCGTGCCTTTCAATGCTGAGGCCGCATCCGCATTCGACTGGTTCTTGACGGTATCCCGGTCTTCAAACACGTCTCCAATGGCGCCGCCCGCTTCCTTCATCTTCTGCCAGGCATCGCCGAATCGACTCGCGAGCTTTTGTTTGGAGGCTTCGTTCCCGGCTAGCGCTTTGCCCAATTCAATCCCTGTTTGACAGGGTTGGATCCGTCCCGCAGCATTGAGCGCTCTCGCAGCCGCTTCAATCTTGTTGAGCACGTCCGCGCAGTCTTCACAAATGGCTTTCATCGCCAGCTGGAAAGCGTACCCCAAGACGGCACCGGTCCCGATTTGCTGCAGCAATTGGACGTACCGATCTAGTTTGCCGTAGGAAAACGAGCCCAGGTAAACGTCGATGCCCTGGCAGCCCACGCTCAATCGCGGCGGGGCAATCGACCACAACCGCATCGGGTCCTGCCACAAACGGACCGAGACCCCGCCGCCGCTGAAGTAGCCTCGACTTTGACTTTCGTAGGCACCTGGAGGACTCGTGATCCCGACACCCCACGACGTGAACATGTTCGTAAGGGCATCATTCATCGACTGCGCCTGTACCAGGGGAGGCCAGACCAGTACTGCCCACATACACACTCCCACCAGAATCAGTTTGCTTCGCATCGTGTGTCCTTTATCCCTGAGACCGTCGCTCGCCCAACATTCCTCGGTTACGCAACAACACCAGCAAGCGCTCCCGTAGATCCGCATTCGTCATGAGACCGGCTCCGAGCGGCTTTAAGAAGTTCTCCTCAGGAATTGCCAAATAAATCATGGGCACCATATGCACGCCCACATTCTCCGCCATGCCATTGTTAGTGGCGGGCTGCGGGTACTCCGGCAATCCCACCCCGTCCAGCGACACAGGTTTCACCGTCAGTCCGTAGGTATCGGCAAAGACCTTTAATACCTTGGACTGTTCTTGACAAAACGGGCAGGTCGAGGTGAAGAAGAAGAACAGTCCGACCCGGTCGGCTGTGCCCGCCAGAAGCTGCTCTTCGGTGTTCCGCTTGATCTCGGCTTCGACGCTATGCCCATAGGTGGACGTGGGGTGTTGCGACGCATAGTCGAGTTTGGGGTCCGTGTACATGGCGATCTGCCATGCATCGGTGAAGCGTTGCGAGCGGTCATACGCTTCCTTTTGCACTTTGATGTAAATCGTCACATTCTCGACCGAAGGATGATCCAACGCGCGTTCCTTCTTGGCCGACACCAGTTCACGCAATACCGTCATCGGAAGGGCGTTCAACTTCACGCCCTCGACCGAAAGCCCCTTAAACAGAGTTCGGTACTTCGACGGGTCCAGCCAAGCCTCTGGTGGTAAGCTATCCATCGTAACGGGGACAGGACTCTCTTCTGCGTCCTCCTCTGCCTCGGCTGACGGGTCCTGATAAGAGAACCACCCCTGCCTGGGATGGTCGATAAAAGTCTGAGACCCAGGAGGCTCAGCGGCCAGCACAGCACTGCTCACCACTCCCACCGAGCAGAAGGTCACGCAATACCAAGCTAGAGCATGCAGCAGTTTTGTCGTTTCCATAGCAGCCACACAAAATCCTCTCCAACGGCTGGCACGATTTTCCCGAGCCCCCACATCATGAGTGTCCGTCCTAGAGGCTGACAGCACGGGGGAGGGAGTCCTGTGTTTGGAATCGGCCAGAGTAATTGAAACTTGTACTGGCTTTTCACAATGAGTGCGGTCGGGATGTCCTCACACAGCAGCGGACCATTAGCGGAGGTCCAAAACTCTGTTCCCGCGCGGGCCAGTTTCGCTAACAATCGCGTCATCGACAGCGCGGCAGGTTTGAGGTCCCCATCCGCTCCTGAGACATGCCCAGTCGGCGGATACATGAATCCAAAGCTCCCGGCGCACCAGAACAGCGGATCAATTGGGAAACCGACTGCTGCAGCTACCGAATCGGCCGCGCAGGCCGCGAGTGCCACCGGATTGGCCAGGACCAATGCCTCCGGAAAGAGAATGAGTGAAATCAGGTCGTCGTCCCACAAGGGATCAATCTCGGAGGCATAGGCCAAATCGATTTCGTCTGCGATCCCGGTAGGATTCAGACACAGAATGTCCATTCCGATACCAACGATGGCCCATAGGGGAAAAACGAAATAATGCACATGAAAAAAGGCATAATTTAGCTCGGAGTCCATCTGTGTCGTAGCCATGCCACGCCCGATGTAACTGAACCCCCCGGCCAAAGACACACCGAGCGTCGGAAAGCACAGTGGATCGTGGACCGCCTCGACAAGATTCTTCGGCTCCCAGATGCCCAGAGGTAGCCCAGGAATGCAGATCGGACCAAGACACACACACCCACACAACTGCGGCGGAAACGGGGCGTGTCCAGGACCGATGGCCGGTTCGGTAAAATCTTCTCCCAGGTTAAACACCGTGACCCCGCTGAGAGAAATGGGAAACATGCACTCCCAACACGTCGTAGCGAGACTATTCGCCAACACATTGGTCCCTGTCGTGCACACCGCCTCTGCGGAGCCCGACGGCCACAGAGTCGCCACGCTGATCAGGACACAACTCAGGCAGACCAGCAGCAGCATATGCTGTATCCGTCTTTTCGAGGGCTTATTCATGAATCGCCACCTCCTCCACCCGCAGATGCCGACCTAGCTGAGAGACGATACTGGGTACCGCACCGACCCCCATGCGACTGACAAGCAGAGGATTCGCCCAATAGACCCGCTGATGAAGTTGCTCCATCACTTTCTGCACGTCGCCGTCAGAGATGATCAGCTTCACAAACTTCGGATCATGCTCTTTTAAATACTGCTGCACCCAACCTACCTGCGAGGAACTGGTGCCATCGAAAAACACCAGAGTTCGAATCCACCGTACCTTGTCGAAGGGATTAATTTTGGTGCCGGACTTGATCAACACCGTGTTCGTCGTGGGGTCCTTAATATCCTCGGGGTACTCGACCGTTGGATCAACGAGCACGACCCTCGCTTCTTCGGCATGCGGAAGGGCCAACCCTGGGCCCTTTGCGAACTGACGTTTGAGGGCGTCGCCAGACCGCCGTTGAATATCCGGCCAGTCCGCCTTCGCCAACCGCTCCTTCATCACATCGATCATGTCCCGCTCCGCGATGTCGGCTCCACGTGCGTCGCCCTGCACCTTCACACTCCGCCCAATGGTCGGAACCTGTGGCGGAGCTTCTTCCGTCGGCCCCCCCTGAAGAAACCCTCGGTGCCGGCGCTCGAACCATTCGATCCATGGCGTCACACCGGCCTGTTCCTTCGACAACAACGTCAGGAGATGCGCGACCGAGGCTCCTCCGCTCGCTATTAGGAATTTATCGTCTTTCACAAACACCAGGGCCGGAACTTCTGCCGCACCAACCGTCCGGTAAATGACTGGATCAATCCCGATTCCAACCAGCAGTGAGTCATCTGGATGATCCCCGGTGAAGAACAGATGCTTGATCCGCTCCTGTGTAACCTTGAACGAATCCTGCACCAGTCCACGCAAGAGCACCTTGGCGCCAAGTAATTTCGCCTCTCGCAGGTAGTCTTTGAAGGTGTCGTTCGGTAACGAGAAGGAGAGTAGAAGGTAGACGCCGTCGCGGCGCACTTCTTTTGGTGACTCCTGAGGACGCCCATGCCGCAACGCTTGGCGCGAGTACCTTGCGATGTCCTGCGCCATCTCCTCAGGAGATGGGATACTTGGACGTACTGCTGATTGCGAGTTTCCCGCGAAAACAGAAGACCCGATGCTCAGAAGGGAGAGCCCTGCGACCGCTACCACACAGACAATACCGCTCGATACGTTCACGGTACCTCCATTTCAGAATGTCTGTATGGAGTATTACCGACCTAGCTAGATGAGTGGTGTCACCGTGCCGAGAATATCCGCCTTCCGAATTAGGCCATAGTATCGAGAGTCGAACGACCGCGGGTGTGGCAGCGCCACATAGTATTCCCCTTCCGGAATCACCTCCGGAAGTGACGCTAAATCGATCCGTTGCCCGTAACGATCGATCCCAAATCCACGCCCCACGGATTGCCCGTTGATATAGACCTCGTCCTCTTTGATCACGATATGGTCACCCGGCACTCCAACGATTCGTTTCATCCACCGATTCCCCACGTCCGCATAGTCACGGTGTAAATGGCCTGGCTGCACGCGTTCCACGTAGTCCCGCCGCATGATGAACGCCACGAGATCCCCTCGTCCTACGGGCTGCCCCTTTTGAATGAGGAAAAAGTTATGGTGCGGCCAACTCCCGCTCATGCGAGCGGCGACCTCATACCAAGGGGCGATAACGCCGGCAGTAACAATCGCACCACAGAACAACATCAACCCCACATGCGTCCAGCGATGCCGATCAAGCCAGTCGAGGATTGTCGGCGCCCGCTTGAGCACGTTCAGCAGCGATAATGCATTGAATAGCTTCATCGATGGAGAGCTCCTTTGGTCCTTCTTTTCTCACGCGATCAATCATCGACAGTTCATCCGGATTCGTCGTAAACAACAGCTGTGTCTCACGCGGCACGGTTAGCCTGCAAATGCCTCTCCCAAATGGGGTGATCATAAAAATCTCAGAGTACTCCGTGGTCTTTGTGACGGATGACAGGAGTCGGTATTCCATTTCCGACAATACAATGCGCCCATTGTTCCTAAACGCCGCGATGCTTTCGGTCTTTTGCTTGAGCAGTCCCACAAATTCCGCATTTTCAAGCAAATAGCGCCCAACATCCCGCATCTTGTCGTAGTAGTCGTTGATGCCCTGCGTGATGGTGATCATTGAGCCACCGGACTTCCGGACCCGGCGCGCGCCTGTTTCAAAAAACGCAGCGGTATTGCCTCCCTGAGACAACAAATCCCACGCCTCATCTAGAATGACGAATTTCCGCCGACCACGGTTCTCCTTTTTGTACATTACCGCCTGGATATTCATCTGCATCTGCAGGAGAATAACTGACCGTAACTGCTTCTGTTCATTCAATCCGTCGAGTTCAAGCACCACAAAGTCATTTTCAAAATTGACGTTGTTCGCCCCGTTAAAGAGATGGGAATACATACCCCCCTTCGCATAGGAAGCCAGCACACGCGCGAGATCTCTGGCTCGAGGATCAGTCATGCTCTTCAACACCTTGTGTACCGAATCCGGACATCCCTCACATCCCTCTCCTTCGAGTACCCGCATGATCGCCTCTTCGATGAACGAGAGCTCGACATCGGAGAGAGGGCGCGAAGGTGACGCCATTTGCGCGTGCAACGCTTTGAGGGTCGCCAGTTCATCGGCTCGGTCACTTGGATCGTCAACCCCGCCGGCATTACTCCCCCAATGCACAAGTTTGCTGAACGGATTAAAACAAAGGCGTTGAGCGTTTGCGCCGTACTGGATGTATTGCCCCTTGAGCAACTCCACAAGTTTGACGTAGCTGAAGCCAGCATCGATGACCCACACCTGACCACCAATACCCAAGTAGCTCTTGATCCAATTGTTCATAAAGAACGATTTACCCGCCCCCGATGTCGCTGCGATCGCCATGTTGTAATTCGTCTGTTGATTGGCGAACACATCCATGGTGATCAATTGACCTGAACGAGACGTCAGCAGCACCACTGGAGCTCCTCCCCCCTTCCAGTCAGCCACAATGGGGCAAATATGCGCCGGGACCTCGGTATGGTAAGTCTTCATTCGTCGCAGACCATCAATGAGCGCTTTGTCATCCGACGGCAGTCCGAGGGGTAGACCCGTCATAAGGATTTTCCATCCAATGAAGTGATCTTCCTGCAAGTTGATATCCTTCGCCCGATAGAGAGCCCGAAGGGCGCCTGTCTGCTCCTCCACATGTCGCGGTGTATCCCCATACAGAACGACCTGGAAATAGGACCCTATGAGCTGTCTGCCATTTTCAAGTTGCGCTTGGACGCCATTGAAATGATCCAATTTGAACTTGAGGGAGGGAATGAGCCCCAGAAGAAACCCACTGGCCTGCTGATTAATAATGACGTGCTTCTTTCGTAACTTGCCTTTCGCTTTGACCTGATCAAATTTCAACACATTCAGCGTCAGAAAAAATGGACAGGTAATTTGATCGGTGAACCGGATCAAGCTCCCAATCAACTCGCGATTGTTCCCGCCATGCCACTGCACAGGCCAGGACTGAACAGTCAGCGTCTTGAGAAACTTTCCGTCCAGTTCAATCATCTTGGTGCGAAGCGTCGCCTTCGTATCGAGACGGACCGCCTGATCTCGTATCGGCAGTTGGTCGCTGTACGCCGGCGGCCGACTCTCCCAGCTGTGGCCCGGATTGAGCAACACATGCAAGAGACTCAATAATTGCAGCGGTCCTACGCGCTCGGGCAATAATCCCAACGTGTTCAATTGCCCCTCAATGCCCGACACCGCTTGATGAATCCGCTCGTCTTCCCATCCTTGCGCCGTCGATTCCTGCGTTGGGAACGCCACGGATACATACACCGTGAAATCTCGTGGGCGCAGAGGTGGGTTAGACGTCAGTTGTGTATCTCTGGCATGCAGATAGAACTCTGCGGTCTTTCTCGCATCAGCTACATAACGTTCCCCTGCCTGACCTCGTTGCGCCAGAATCACGTGATTGTCCAGATATGGCTCGATAATGGGGGACGCATGAAGCATGAATTGAAACGTGGTTCCAATTGGCAGGTCCGACTCGAAGAGATTCGTCAGCTTCTGAATAGACTCTTCCGACAATCCCAGTAGGGGCTTGCTAGAAAACACCACACCGATGCGCCCATCATCCAATCGATAGACCTGATTGGTGTCATCCCAAGCCTCATAGGGCAGCCAGTCACTGATGGCTGTCCGATCGACCAGCTGCTTTACCTTCCACTCAAGGATCGTTGACATATTCGCTCCTCTGGGTTCCTTCCACTACTGGGGTGGCAGCGGCCCATCATCGGTCAGATAATTGGACGCCCCGGTCTGAGGGAGCTGAGGAAATCCCTGCGGCATGATGCCACCCGAGCCAAGAGGGTTCACGGACATCGGCGCCGAACGTTGTCCAACTTCAGGAACATTCTCCGTCATGGCGTTCGCCGCCGCATTCCCACTGGGTGTTCTCTTTCCGTCTCGTTTCTCGACCATCCGCCCCATTCTCGGATACAGATCCTTTCCATGACCCGAACTCGACCCAGCACTCACCCCCTGCGCCATGTGTCCGAAAATAAAATCTGGTTCGTCGACAATGAGATAGTGCCGCGACTGATCATGGAGGCGCTTTTTCGTATCCTTCCATGGAAATACCGTCACACGAAGAGCCGACACCGGCGTAATCACCGGCTTGCCTATGGCGCTGTCCGTCTTGCCGCTGAAGATCATCGGAGGAGTGACCTGACCAGGGCCAGAGCTTGAGCTGGTGTCTTGTCCAACGCCCTTTTGGTCTTTCGTGTACTGCGTCACCTTCTGCCCAGCAGAGAACCGCTTCTCGTAGGCTTCCGAGACGGACTCACACGTCGCTTGATCCGGATACCCCTTACAACTGAAATTAGACTCATAGCCCCCACAGCCCGCCAGAAGGACAGACAGGCCCATAGCTACCCCAGATCCCAAGCCGTACCATGATCCGCCTCGTGTGATGTAGCGCCTGATATACCCAGACATCATGTCGCATGCCTCCTCCAGAATCCGCCCACTCGACTTCTCTACTTCTGCTGGGCCTCTATCTGCAGTAAAGCCAATACTTCACTGGCAGGACGATAGCCGGCAAACGATTGCCCATTTGGCAAAAATACCATTGGGGTGGAGTTCACTCCCAAACGCTTCCCCAATTTGATGTTTTCGTCGATCGGATGACTGCAAGCCCCTACCTCACCCATTACCGGTTTTGACATCAGCGCGCGCCCCAGCGCCTCGGCTTGATCGGGAGCACACCAAATGGCGACAGACTTGCGATAGGCATCCGGATGCGTCCGTACCAGTGGATACAGAACCACGGCCACCGGAACACCTGCCTCAACAAGCTTCTGCACCTCCGGATGAAACTGCTGACAGAACCGACAGTCTGGATCGTCAAAGACCAGCACCGGACGCTCCAACTTCGATTGCATGGGAGACAACAGAATGGTTTTCGAGGTATCCATT
This sequence comes from Fimbriimonadaceae bacterium, assembly GCA_019638775.1. Lineage (NCBI taxonomy): Bacteria > Bacillati > Armatimonadota > Fimbriimonadia > Fimbriimonadales > Fimbriimonadaceae > Fimbriimonadaceae bacterium. The sequence goes on from JAHBTD010000007.1 coordinate 23,388, forward strand.
CCGGCCAAGAGCGCCTGCTGACGGTCTCTCACATACTCTTGCGTAACATTTCGGCCCATTTGAATATCGAAGAGTGCCCCGGAGAGCACGTACCGCCCAGACTCATGCACGTACATATAGTTTTCCACCCGGTCACTGTCGCTCTCCACCAAGAGCCATCCAGGAATTTCCGTCTTGGACACTCGCAACACTTTCATGCCAGGAAACTTTTGCTCGATCACCGTTTTGATAGGCCTCACGGCATCATCCGTTTCGGCTCTCAGGATCGACTCTCCCGCAACCGACACACACACGGCACACACCAGCCCCGCGATTATCTGCTGATAGGATCGTCTCATCGCCATCATGCCCCCTTTCACACTACGAATTACTGGAAGAACCCCTCTAACTCACGTCCTGTCCCAACGATGAAATCCACTTCCCGTTGCGCGTCGATTTCAATCACCGGGAAAATGGAGGCAGCCATCATGCTGTAGTGGCGAGCCAACAATTCAGCCGCCCGACCGGCACCACCGGCCATTCCCGACATCGCCACAGGCCCGGCCGGCGGTAAGTTGAAGGCTTGGCTCGGGCTTTGTGCGACGAAAAATCCGGACTGGTAGGGCATAAAGGCTCGGGAGATGCCTGACACAAAACCAGCGAGCAGCGTGCGACCCAACAATGCCCCCTCTTTCAAGACAACCCGCCCACGCATTCCCTGTTTGCCATCTTCCCCACTCACAAACCCTTTCAATTCGATATCTACCGCTTCCCCATTCTTCTTCACGCACGACAAGGCATTGCCACGAATCATCACGCGTTCCGAGGACAAATCTCCCAAGCCTTCTCCCACTAGGAAACAGTCCTTCGCATCAATCCTCGCCTCATTCGGGAGCTTCATGATGTCACGCACCATCATCAGCACCGGGTAGGGACTGTTTGCGGAGGCGCCCCCACCCTGCGCCCCCGTCGAACGGGCCGGTGCATCCATGCCAGAAAGCAATTTGACGGGAATAATCGTCCCCGTATTCAGCCACAATTTCTTCTCGTTCTTTTTGGCGCCAGGCACTATCTCTGGCCGAAATACCTGAAACCCCTCGGTCAACCCGCCCCCGGCCCCAGGGGCCGGTAGCGTCCCGCCTGCCGGTTTCGGGGTGCTTTGCACCGGAATGGGGCCTTTCGGAACCGGCATGGCCGAGACAGGCGTCGCACTTCCTCCACCCACGGGAGTGGCACTGAGCGGAGGCGGCAGCGGCGGCAACGCGCCACTCTTCGTCCCGGCTGAGACCACGCCACCAGACCGCGCCACTGACTCAATCCGCTTCTGCAGGTCACTCAACTGAGTCTTAATCTCGGTCTTGTCTCGTCCGTCCTGCTCCAACAATCTCCGCATTTGATCCCGCTGCTGCTCCAACGCTTCGATCCTGGCCCCGGCGTCTTTCATATAAATTTCTTTGTCGGTTTCCTCGCGATTGATCGACACGGTCTTGGCTGGAGACTTCCCACGGACAATCCCCGGTTGATTCCCTCGGAATTGCTGAAGCACCATGCTCAGCACGATGAACCCACCCACCAGAACCACTCCCGCGAGCAGTTTGGATGGAGCGGGTTTCTCTGGACGAATCGGGTCGCCAGGGTTGAGAATCGCGCTCTCCGTCGGTTTAATCGATGCCATCCTAGGTCTCCGGTCTGAGGTTAGCTTTTTGCGTCTGGATCCACTTTCGGCTCGGGCTTGGGTTTGGGCGGTTCAGGCGGTGCGTCATCCAGCAGGTACACCACCACTTCTTCCCCTGACTCGACCACCTCGCGATTTAAGGCGATTGCTTTTTGAACCCCGGTCAGGAATTCTTGTTCCCGCAGTGTGTACTTGTGTCCCGCGGTATTCACCAATCGATACACAATCACCCGGTACTTCGGCCCTCGATACTCGATTCCCTGCACCACCTTCAGCTCAAGCCACTTCGGATACCGTTCTTCGGCAATCGACGTCTGCCGATACCCTTTCGGTAACGCTCCCCGCGCAGCCATCTGCAAAGTCTCGAGTAGCCCATCCACATAGTCAGCGGCTTGGCGAGCAGGATCCGTGTCATAGACCACAGTCCCCACGCGCCTATCTTCAATACTAATGGTCTGCGCGCCTAACGACACGCTCACCCCGACCTCAAAGACGTAGGTTTGCTCGCCGGCCATCACGACCAGATCAGCGGGGCCAGTCTTCACCTGGACAATCAAGTTGCGCCCTTCCGGCTTCGCTTTGAGATCCGCCCTAGAGCTCGTCGCCATGGTAATCGGGGCAGGAAAGGTCAGGACGTTCAAATCTCTTCCAGACAATGTGAGGGACGTCGCACCCTCATCACCAACCACCACCGCAGCTCCTACCGACTTGGCCCAAGACAGAAACAACAGCAGGCCAAGGACGCACATCGCCATCGCCCGGTGCTTCGAGTCTCGATACACGCTGGATGTCATACGTCTCCCCCTACCCCTTTGCCGGATCTGATTGACTATCCTGCCGTGAACGATCTAAATGAACCGCAGAGAGCCCAACCACCCACGGCCTGCCCTGATCCCACCGCATCGAGATACGGTACTCCCGCTCTTCTTCCCGTATCTCGCTCTTTCCCACAAATCGGCGCTCAATGCCCTCGAACACGGCCACGTCCCCGTCCACACGACTAGCCGTCACAAAAAACACACGACTGAGATTGTTGGTCTTCACGTACACGGCCTCCGCCCCGAGAGACTCTGACATAAGCCCATAGTGGCTTGACGGTACCCACTGCAGAAGCTGCCGATGGTGAAACTCAACAGAGGCCGGCGTGACATTGGCAATCCAGGGCAACATGGCCATGGCAATGGACTTTTTGTAATACTCGTCGCCGCCCATTGCGTTCGCCCAATATTCCTGCGTCGGATTGATCGGCACCACATGAACCGCGACGTTCTGCCGAAAAAATCCGTTCGCCACCAACGCCACCGCTAATACTGTTGCCAGGGCGGCGAACACCAGATTCAAGACCTGGGCGTTATGCAATTTTGATTTCCACAGCTCGATTGTCATCGTCGTTACTCCATCATCTCTCGGGTTGTTCCGTGAGGTGATCCCGTCAGCTGAAACGTGGGCACACCAGACCAATAGGCCCAATGGAAGAGGAATCCTTCTGATTTCCCGTTCTTCATTTTCGACAAAATCAACGTGCTCACGATCCCCACCACTATCAGGTAGGTCAGGAACTTCGTCACAATGCCGAGAAAGATGCACACAAAGAGCACGGCCAACTCATCAATCTCCCACCAAAATATCTGGGGCAGGCTATCGAGATATCGTGGAATAAATGTGCCGTTCATCTGTCCCTCTTCTGCTTCATTGTGACGGCGGGGCCATGATCTGTCCCGCCGTCACGACACCATGCCTGTACCGCCCGCTTACATCAGTCCCGTGGTAATGGTCGGAATGATGTTGGGGATATAGAAGGCTGCTGCCGCCACACCGAATCCGGTGAACATGCCGGCCCACCGGCCCGCCATCGCCGATCCCAACCCGATCGCCCCCGCCACCAGGGCTAACAACGTCCCCAGCGACCCCTGCATATAGTTGGTCAACAACGTGACCAGCGGACCAAACGTCGCATCCGCACCTGCGAACGCGGGCACGGCCAGAACCACAAACGAGGCAAGCACCATGAGCCCCAACAAGAGACTCATTCGCCACATTTCTCCGGTCACTCTCTTCAAGACGTTGCCCATACTCCAGCCCCTCCTCTGGCTCGTCGCTCACTGTTTACAAGACGTGTGGTTGCCAAACCGAATGAGCGCCCTTAGTTCATTCCAGCATAGCCATGCTCCTCCTCAGCCTCTCCTTATGGTTTTACTGAGTCGCCTGTGACACCAGTGGACACAACAGATGTTACTGGAGGTATTTGGGATCGCTCCTCAACCGATGAGGGATCTCCACACCTACCTCGCAGCAGCATCGTGATCTCCACGCGTCGACTGTCTGCATGATTCGGCATAAAGCAGCAGCCTCCGCGGCCGACCACTTCCACCTGAGTCGAGACCTTCAAGCCAGCCTGCAATGCTTTCGCCACCGCGTGCGCCCGAGCCGTCCCAAGTTCTTCGTTTGTCTCCCGAGACCCCGTCGGATCGGTGTATCCCTCCACCCGCAGATAGAAGACCTCCTCTGTGGACAGTTCCGTTAAGTCTCGTTGCGCACGCTCCGGTACAGCAGCCGAACCCATGGCAAACAAAACGGTTCGATGCCGCACCTCAGGATCGCGACGACAGGCGGACGGGGACGTCCTTCCTGTGAAACCAGGAGGTGCTGGTTTGTCCACGCTGCTCACCGCAGCGCGAGACATGTCACCTTGACGGCCTGCCAGCGCACCCGCAGAAAACGTCGGCAATGTCTGGAGCCGATGCATCACCGCCTTAATCGGTTTCGGTGTGAGATCCGCCACCAACGGTTTGTTTGGGACCTGCGTCAGGGGTGTTGGCTCTGGGCATCCAGCGGGACGAGACAGAAGCCATTGCGGACCAGATTGGACGGAAACCACCGTAGTCGGGAAGGTGTAGCCTTGCCCGCAGAGTCGCGTTGCCTCGGACATTGTTGGCGACGCAGCAGGTCGCGTCGTACAGCCCCCGACGGTCAGCAGTCCCATACAAACGAGACCGGCCCATGGCATGTAAGTCGTCCGTCCCCCTGTCATACTCCCCCCTTTCACCACGGCTTCCGAGTCGCCAGGTTCATCTTTGGTATTACCGACTGCCACGGTGTATCGAACGGAAACAGGGGTTGCCGGATATCGGAAGGGACGTCGTCGACGCGACGACGGAACCAAGAAAAGACGCCAGCGGGTTAAGAAGCGATCAGATTAACAGTAGCCACCCACCCACCCCAGGCCCGGAAGGTCCCGTCGGGACATTGCTGGAATAAACGCGCGCACTGAAGACACTGATGAAGGTACCTATCCATGAATTCGTCACCATCGTGTGAACGATACCCAAACAACTCTCCGTTACAACGAGGACACGGTTTCAACAAATTTGCATACAGTCCCATTGTTTGCTCTCCTCGCTTCACTACAAGACACTCGTATTATTATCTGGGATAACTGCATGCATCACCGGTGCATGGATCAGCGTGCCGAGGGTCGCCATTCTGGAGGCAATCCTCGCGATTGCCTCCTGCGACTCACGCAGCGCCTCCAATTCGACGCCTCGCTGCTGAGCTTTTCCTTCCAGTGCCTCGCACAACACATCAAGCCGCCGCACAATGGTTCTGACGGCCATCTCTTGAAATTCTGCGGATTGCGTACAGGCCCCCACGAACCCTTCGGCTTCGAGATCCGTCGATCTTTCCTTGCCACCTTCCTGCTGCCGCGTACGATGAGCCTGCACACGCGCCTCGATACGCAAGACCGCACTCTCGAAGCCCCGTAATTCAGAGTCGTTGGAATACGTCACCTGTTCGGCATTCCAGGCACTATCCATAGTCAAGGCCGGCAGACAGAATCGGACGAGATAACTATAGGAAAGGGGAAAGCTCAATTGGGCGCGCAGGGCTTCAATCCGCTCCCACTGCCCTCCGAAGGCGTTGTAGATCCTCGCGGACTCGTACAGCATGTGTGGACGAATACACTTCCCGACCGCTGCGGACATACGTTCTGCCATCTTCACGACGACAGCATCCCCATGCTGGCTCCGTTCCAGGGCTTCAACCACTATACCGCCAAGCCGAAAGCGTTCACGGATCAACTCTCCCGCCACATACGTGATGGACCTCGCACACTGTTCAGCCCGTTGCACCAACGATTCCTGCCAATCAGCCGCGTACTCCAGCATCAGCCCTCCTACTGCGCTAGAAGGCATAGATCACTCCCACTGACCCACGAAACGCCGCTTGCCCAACAGATCCGAGGAAATCACGGGAGGCACTCAACGAGAACAACCAGTGTTTGTCCAACGCCAAGACATACCCCAGCTCCGGACTAGCGACTTGCTTCTTGGAATTGAGCGGGTCTTCTTGGAATCGCAAGCCACCCACAATCGCAGAAGATTCATCCAGGGCTTTTACAAATCCCAAGTTCACAAGAATAATGCTCGAACGATGCGGGACCCAATGGCCTGGCTGAAATGACGGCACGACCTCATATCCCAGATTCCCATGGAGCCACCACCGATTCCCAAGATTCCAGGACGTGACCAACGCCCCGCGCAAGCCAGGATTCGTTCGGTCTCCCGCATAGGGCACCTCACCCAATACGCGCACGCTAATCGATGGCAGCAGCTCTCGTTCTTCGGCCTGTTTCCGGAACCGCGCTAAAATTCCCAACTGGATCGACCTAGGATCGTCCATCGTCCCAGGATTGAGCGGACCTCGGAGCGACGTCCCACTGACCGTCAATTCCATATTTTCTGTGGCGCCATAGCGAATATCGTGAGTTGCCCGGAAGCGCCCACTCTCAGAGCCCGAATCATTCCGCGTGATGTCGGGCCGGATCGCCGACTGGATCACCACTTGATCTGTGGGCACCGGGTAGGCGTCATCGAGAGACGTAGGGTAGCCCGGACTGATATTTGCCGGGGAGAGTGCCATCACCACGTTGCCCCCCAGGCATACGAGCCCCAGGGCCCCCGCAACCGCCAGTAACCACTTCCTGCCTCCACGCATTAGTCCCAAGCTCCTTATAGGAATTGCACAACATAGAAGGTTGTTACCCTCGTATTACCGAAGGACCAAGGACAGGAAAGGCAGGAGATTTTGGATTGAGTAGACGTCAGGGGCAGAGGAGAGAAGATGTCAGTGTCACGCCCCCTGACAGGTCCCTAATGGCCCATTCCAGGGACCATGAGCCAGGCACAATTCGCAAGGAGAGCCGTGGATCAGCGCGATCCATTGGTCGTGTGATCCGGTAATTCCTGTATGAGTCTGCACCTCAGCCCAGCAGGCAGCTCAATACCCCGTTGAAGCTTTTCACAGAGCGTGCGGACATGATCGTGCTCACTTCTCAGAGGCATCACTAGCAGTTCGTCATGAAGCGCATACAAGCCTACAAATTTGAATTGATGCCAGATGGCCAGCAGCAGAACCACATGCGTCGCTTCGCTGGTTCGTGTCGATTCGTATTTAATAGGGCTTTGGCGCTGCAGAAAGAGCGCTATGAGCAACGCGAAAAGAATTTGGGCTACGCCGGCTTGTGCAAGCTACTCACCGAATGGCGCAACAGCCAGGAAACGGCATGGCTGGCCGATGCACCGGTGCACCCCTTGCAGCAATCGCTCAAGAATTTGGAGCGAGCCTATGCCAATTTTTTTTCCCAGCGTGCAGCCTGTCCACGTTTCAAGAAGAAGGGCCAGAGTGAGAGGTTCCGCTATCCGGATACTAAACAGATCAAGCTGGAGCAAGGTAATAGCCGCCTATTTCTCCCAAAACTTGGCTGGCTACGATATCGCAACAGCCGCGAAGTACTCGGCACGGTCAAGAACGTCACCGTGAGCCAGTTGTGCGGAAAATGGTTTGTCTCCATCCAGACAGAGCGAGAGGTTGAGCCGCCCCTCCCCAATGGCGACGCAGTCGGTATCGACATGGGAATCGCACGGTTCGCAACATTCTCTAATGGCAGCTATTTGGCCCCACTGAACAGCTTCACACAGCACGAAACTCGCCTGCGCAAAGCGCAGCGAGCGATGAGTCGCAAAACCAGATTCAGCAACAACTGGAAGAAGGCGAAAGCCCGCATTCAGCGCATCCATGCCCGCATCGGCAATGTCCGCCGTGACTACTTGCACAAAGCCACGACCGCGATCAGCCACAACCACGCTCTCGTAATCGTCGAGGATTTGCAGGTAAGAAACATGTCCGCGTCAGCGGGAGCCAGCCTCGAAGCACCGGGTAGACGCGTTCGGGCTAAGTCAGGCCTGAACAAACGCATTCTCGACCAGGGCTGGTTCGAATTCCGCCGCCAGTTGCAGTGTAAGCTGGCGTGGAATGGTGGATGGCTGCTCGCTGTGCCACCACGGAACACCAGCCGAAGCTGCCCAGACTGCGGCCACGTCTCAAGGCACAACCGACAGACTCAGGCGGAATTCAGGTGCGTCGAATGCGGGTTCGAGGGCCACGCCGATGTGGTCGGGGCGATTAATATATTAAGGGCGGGACACGCCCAGTTAGCCTGTGGAGAGGATGTCAGTCACGCCACACCTGCAAAGGTGAAACGTGCAGCCTCTGCGAAGCAGGAACCCACCGAAGCGACTCTGGCGCGGTTCGATCACTCGCCTGAGCGCCGTAAGAATCTCCGGTCTTCAGGCCGGGGAGGATGTCAAAATCCCAAATCGTTCGCACATATGCCAGACCGCATCCTGCATCCCCGGGAGATCCCGTGTGATAAGATCGCCCGGCACATACTCCACAATCGCATAACACTCCCCCTGGATCGGTAGGTACGGCTGCATCCCCTTTAGCTGAGTCCTAAACTCCCGTTCCACATTCGTCAGCCACCGCATGAAGCGCTTCGTTGGATACCGGCGAATCCGGCCATCGACAAGCAACAGCCCCATCTGATTCTTCCCCGACGGACTCGTATCGTGATATTCCAATGTCAGAATACGGTCCAGGCTCCGTGTCGCCATGGGCTTTACCACTGTGGCTCCGAAAGCACGCAAGGTCATAGGCCTCCGTTGCTGTGAACCTCGACATTGACCGGGCCTCATGCACCAGCCCCCACGCTAATACACCATACAGACTGTCGCCTCACGTCCACGTGTTCTGCCAACATATTGCATGCGCTCCTCGACTGCAAAGGCCCCACATTCCCGCTCTGGAATGATAAACACCACGCACTGGTAGCGACTCCCCTGCGCTTTATGCACGGTAATGCAATAGCTTAACTGCAACTCATCCGCCCTGAGTGCTACCTCGCGCCCAGAGTCCAGGCGCAACGCTATCGTGTCACCCATTCCCCCAAGCACCCGCCCTTGCTCACCATTGACTGCTCGCTGACCGCCATCGTATCGAGTCTTCGTGACAATGACGCGATCGCCCGTTCGAAACCCACCGTGACATGGCAGTCCGTCCGGATTCACAATCTCCTGCAGCAATCGGTTCAACCGATCCACACCAAGGCCTCCTGCGTACACAGGGGACAACGCCTGCCACTCGACCCCAGTGTCTTGATAGCCACACACCACTTTCCGCAACTGATGCAGCAAAAGCGCCTCGGATGCGAAGCGAATCACCTGGACCTTGACCAGCAACGACCCCCTGGATCCTTCTTCGCCCAAGTGCACCACAGGCAAGACGGTCAACAGCTCCGCCATCACAGGAGTCGCTCCCACCGGGGCTAGTTGCTGCGGATCGCCGATCAACACGATTTGCCCGCGACAGCTCAACAACAATCGATACAGGATATGCCAGGTCAGCATGCCAGCCTCATCGACCAAGACCAAGTCGGCACCCACACTCGACACCGAATAGCCGCCGCCTCCATACCCCAGCAACTTGTGCAACGTCGTGGCGTCTTCCCCGAGGAGGGTCGCCGCTTTCCCGGTCATCGCCGTGGCCGCCACAGTCCCTCCTCGCTCACGCACCTGAGCACTGAGAGACCTCGCTAGCTCAGTCTTTCCACTTCCAGCCCCACCGGTAACCACCGTATACCGAAAGCGCAACGCCCTGGCTTGCACGCTGGGACTCGCGTTACCTGAGTCCTGCTGATTCGCTCGAATCATGGCCAGGGCTTTCTTCCGCACAAAATACACCCCTGGGGAAAACCACAAGCCCTGCTCGCATTTCCCCGCACGTCCTGCCTGCAGTGTGATTGACGACGCTACCCGATCCGCAGGCAGTCCAATCAGCTCTGCGCACCGTGCCACAAGATGAACGTCAGAAAGCCCTCCGATCCCTTCTTCATCGGCTTGTGCAAGGGCCTCCATCACTGCGGCCTTATAGTGTTCGTCACTATACAAGTCGTGCCCCAACACCTGTGCGGCCGCCACCGCAGCCTGAAATGGGAGGCCTCGACGTCGATATAGTAGAAACGGATCTGCAGCGATGGCCTGCACTGATCGTAGCGTTCCCTTGACGAGTTTGCGCGCCACGGCTTTCCAGCCTGCACAACACAGCCATTCCACCAGCGGGCCCAACAATTGAAACACCTTCACGACCTGACGTGGGGGCGAACGACGCAAGTCGAGCACCCCCAACAACTCCGATGAGCTCGCGCAGGCTTCGAATCGTCGTGATCGTATCCTGGACACCATCAGAAAAGGATCGGGCCCATTGGCTATCACTCGCCCCCAGCACTCTCCCACCTCTCCGACCGAAGGGACTGGCAGTCCGTCCGGAATAAACGCCCGATGCTTACGAGCTATTTCGATCCAATCGCCAGACCCACGGCGCGCACGGGTCCGACTCGTGATCACCCCAACCACCTTAGGCATTTCCTCAGGACTGCCCGCCATCTCGTCTGAGACAACCTCCCCTTGCACGCGCACTTCTAAGGATCCAGAGCAGACCATGCTTCTCCCTCCCCATGCTTCAGCCATCACGCACTCATCTCTGCAACTCTGTGACATACCGTTTTGGTTCCAAAACGGTATGTCACAGCTCGTTCACTTCAGCGAACCGCACGACCTTCCGGTCGATCGACGCGCTGCACGAACTCACCCGGAGGCCCTATGCTCGCTGAACTCATTCATCCACTCGCTCTCATGGAACATCAGGAATGGGAGTACCGGCCTCGTCCCTCGAATGCCGGTCCAGACCACTGCATCCGCAAACTCACGTACCATGCCCGGCATGCTCCCGCAAAAAGTCCAAGCGGTCGATTCCTCGTTGTCCTCGACGACAGTACTTGGCACGAAGAACTGGTGTTAAACTGGATTGCTAAGAGCACGTTTCATCTCCACAGCCAGCAGCTTGAACTGACCTGCGCGACCACGACCTTCCAGGGTCAGCCCTTCCCAATTAAAGGCCACATTGACGGCGTCATCACGGACCTCTTGGGAATTGATCGCCTTCTAGAGTTAAAGGCTGTCGAACACTTCACCTTCACTCGCTATGCAGAAGGAAATTACCCGACTAACTATCTCGTACAAGTGGTCTTCTATCTGGTTGGTTTGGCCGCACTGAATCCTCATATCGACGAAGCTCTCCTCCTCATCAAAAACAAGAACCAAAGCGCATTCCTTGAATATCGAGTCCGCTACGACCGGGAAAACGACCGCCTGACGGTCCTGGAAATCACCCACAGTACAGGCACACGCGTATACCCCCACCAAGACTTCGTGGGCTTGTATCAAGAGGCACTCCGACGCTTTGAAGAGGTGGAACAGTACCGTGATCAGGACGCGTTGCCCCCACGCCCGTACCCCAATGACGACAACTTCCATTGCGCCTACTGTCCGTATCAGTTTTGCTGGGAAGGGGTTGACCAGGTCCCCATTGAGGGAATCGCGGAACTTCGTACTGGGCTGGTGCCGGCCGTGGAGGAGTATCTCAACCTACAAACTGAGCTTGCAGCGCTCACTCCGAAACAAAAGCGACTGGACGCCCTAAAGCAGCAATTCAAGTTGGAATTGCGCACCGAGGGGATCACGCGCGCGGAGGGGCATGGCTACTACATCGCGTCATCACCCTATGAACAGAGCAAATTGGATCAAACCAAACTCTCTAAAGCCACTATTGAACGCGCGACCGTGAAGGAAACTTACAGCCGTTTCTCAGCAGGCCGACTGTCCAAAGTCGTCGACGCAACCAAACCGAAACGCCGGTCCCCTCTCAAAAAGCCTAAACCGACGACTCAAATCGCGTAACTGTATTCATCAGCTGATTATCATGACTAGGAGGCATCATGTCCGACGCAGACAAACCCACGTTCATTCCCATGAACCGCATTAACGGCATTTCTAACCGACGCCGCATGCCTATCATCGGCAAGATCCGTCTCGGCGTAAAAGTGAGCGGCCCCAGCGGGTTCTACCCCAAGGAAACGCCTCATTTCGTGGTCCCAGAAGAAGTAGCCAAGGTCTTCGGGGCGCAACCCAAGGAGTTGGAGGTGATGTTCGTCTCCAACGATCCCACGGTCAACTGCCCGCAAGCTCTCCGCTGGTATGGAGAATCCGCCGGACTACAATGCATTGGGAACAATCAGGTGGCTCGTCGCCTGAATCAAGACACCTGGAAAACTGAATCGCGATCTTGTCCATGCGAGAAACTCGAGTCCGGAGAATGCGGACCACGCGCAAATCTCATCTTCATGATCCCGAAAGTCAGCAGCGGCGGCCTGTTTCAGATCGATTCCAGTAGTATCAACTCGATGGAGAAGATTAACTCCTATTTCGATTTCCTCGCGCTCACCCTCGGACGTATTGCCATGATCCCGCTGAAACTCCGTCGCGTGCCCGTCACTAGACGCCGCGAAGGACGCCCGACCACTCATTATCCGCTCGAATTGCGCTATGAAGGCTCAGCGGACGAGACGACCAGGCACCAACAGGAAACGGAGACGGTCCTGAGAAAGATCAAGATGTTGGAAATTCAGGAGCCGATTGAAATCAACCCGGTTCTGGATCCAGGCGCACACGTCGTCATGGAAGAGGAGTTAGAAGAAGATCCCAGCCCCATACCAGCAGAGTCCGTGGGAGAGCCCGGGCCTGAGACGCACAATTCGGCGATCCCACCGATGTCCACGCCCGAGACAGCCGCCGCGAAAGCGCCGGAGGCCACTCACCCACCAGCAGGTCCGCCCATCTCACTGGCCCAGACCAACTACCTGCTTCGGCTAACCAAGGACTTGCCACTCACAGAGGATGAGGTCCGCGTGAAAGTCCGCGCACTCACACAGCGCGAAGCGTCGGGACTCATCAAGAAACTCCTCGCTGAAGACTTTTCTTTCTTCACACCGAGCCCGAACGCTCCTCCGGCCACGCCTGTGAACACAGGGTCAGCAGCCGATACCATGACCGATCCTCAGTTTAAGAAAATCATGGGCCTCGTCCTCTCGATGGGTATCTCAGAGCCGCACGTGAAAAGTCTCACCGCTGGGTACACCAAACGACAAGCCTCGACGCTCATTGACCAGCTCGTTGGTGGAGATTTTTCCGCATTCCAGGAGATCAAAGAGGAAGAATTGCCAGTCCTTACAACTCCGAAACCAACTCCAGTGGAAGAACGGGTAGGATTCTAAACTCTTTGAAGATATCTCCTCATACCACTGTCCGAACAGTGAAACACCGCTCCAGCAAAGTAGCGTGGCGGTTTTACCGATTCAGTATTGGTTCAGTCCCATGCAGGTGACCTGCCCCGATGTGTTGAACGACGTTTCGCGGGCTTATTGAACTGCCTTCTTGCCGAGCTCCCGTGCTCCCACTTTTTGCGGCTTCCCAAGCTAATTCCTTGCATTGGTCCGGCCAATACCAACAGGCAAAGGCGCCAACTGCAACAGCAGCGAGTCCTAACGTTTCATCCGGAGTAATGTTTGTGTCGGATTGGTTTCTTGCAGAAGATTGCGCTGCCAACGATTCTCTCGTCTGTGCTGGGGGAGACGATTGTTTGAAGGCCACTTGGTTTTTTGGATCGAAAGCATATCTTGCCAAATCTGGGAAGGACACTTTGTTTTCCAATGCGATGGAGTAGATCCTACGAAAGGACTCTACAGTTTCCTGTGGAAAGGTACACCCCTTCGCTTGGCGCACCCAGTCTGCGTGTGAATCGGTTTGAGGATATTCTCTGGTCCACTCCCAGATATAAACATTAACCTTCTCTTTAGTCGTACCGCACTCAATAGGAACTGTGAACTTCACTCCGTGCTTAGGAGGAAAGTCCGCACGAGCCTGATTGTATGCAGCCGTTTGCATCACATTCTTAGCTCCCATTTGAACAAGGGTGTCATACAACCCGAAAGAAGTCCATTGGTATGGCAGCCACGCTTCTTCACTATCCGAGGGGGCAGAGAATGCGAGCCGATATGCTAAAAGAGCATACTTTGCAGCTTGTTGAATGTCTTCAGCCGTAGCAGCTCTGTCGTTCAGCAAGTACGCTAAACGAGAAGCTGATAAAAATCGATTTTTGCTGGCAGCTATCGTGAGGTGATTGACAACTTCGCTAGAATCCAAAGGGACAACTTTTTTGTCTAAGATTGCTAACCCAACTTTTTCAGCAGCTTCCGGATCCCCTGCATTGGCTAGGGACCGCCAATACATGGCAGCTCGCTCTAGATTTGGAGCTGCTAGCCCTTCGCCCTTTTCCAAAATGTCAGCAGCATTTCGCTTGGCAATATCAACGCCGCCCTGTGCAGCAAATTCATACCAAACGAGGGCTGCCTTATTGTCTGGCTTAGCACCTGAATATCCACGAGATAAAAGTGTACCGACATTATTAGCAGCTAAGAGTGACCCGAGATCAGACGCCTTTTTATAGGTCTCAATTGCCAAGGACTCTCGCTTCCCTGCGTTGAGCGCCCGGCCGTACTGATATAGAATTCTTGCATTGTTAGGTTGAGTCTTAACTGCAGCCTCGCACGCAGGGATAGCTTTCTCAAAATCGATGGTTTCGTACCTGACACCAGAAATCTCTATAGGTTTGGTGGAGTCAAACACTGAAGCCGCTAGACGATCACATTCGCTTATGGCTTGAGCAGTTTGCGCCACAGAAAGCTGAGGAGGAAGAAGGATAAGTCCTCCCATGATCGCCCACACTATCCTGCCGTACGAATTCTTGCGCATGCCGACACCTTTCGTTGTGAACGCGGATCAGGCCTGATGATAACGTCTGCCAAGAATTGATTGAGCTATCGTGGCGGCTACGTATACCTGATTATTTATTTTTTTCTAGCGGAGATACCGAGAGGAGAGTGGCGCAACGCTGAAGGTCAAAACTTATCTCCGGGAGAACACCCCAAGAACACTTCACCCGAAGACCGAGAGCCGGTGAACCTGTAACTCGTTGAAATTTAGCCTCGCCCCACAATTCAGTTTGATAAAAAAGCGGGGCCATAAATGGCTGGCTTTAGCCAACACGCGGGGGAGCCTGGAGTAACCAACGGACGGAACGCTGCCGTCCTTGAGAGTCCGCAGCGCGGAATAGGTTACTCATGAGGCGCAGACTGCGGTATACCATCTGAAACTGAAAGACTTCCGGACGCCTCCCCAAAGCGCAACAATTCTTCCTGCGTTTCTGGGC
>JAHBTD010000008.1 GCA_019638775.1 Fimbriimonadaceae bacterium
TGTGCTCGGCGCAGTCCTGATTTCGATCCCGATGCCCGAGTGAGCGCCGCATTATTTGGCATCGTGCCTTGAGTATTGGTGCGAGAGCCTCGCTCGGTACGCGTGAGACCGAATTGGCGACCGTGGGGGCGCCGACCTCTGCGCTTCGCGTGACGGAACACATGTCCAATCACAGGTAACGGAGGGCGGGAATCCGTATGCAGCGGCTGCACCGGATGTCGTCGCTGCGTGCGTACGATGTGCGCAACATCCGGGGTTGTGGTGTCGATGACCTTGCCGGAAATCCGAGTTACATGACGCAAGGGGAACAGTCCGTTCAGGTTCCTGTCGCCTGCCGCCGCCCTTATCAGTCATGAGGGGCGTCCATGATCGATGAGAAGACCAAGACCATGATTCTCCAGGCGCTCGACGACGAGTATAAGGCGCGGGCCTTCTATCGGCTGGTGATCAAGGCATTCGGTCCGGTGCGGCCGTTCATCAATATCGTGGAGGCCGAGCATACGCATGCACGAGCGGTCGAAGCGCTCTGCTCCCGCTATGGGATTCCCCTCCCGAGAAATGACTGGGACACAACGCTTGAGCCGCCGCGATCGATTCTGGACGCCTGCCGAGCCGGCGTCGAGGGAGAGATCGAGAATATCGCGATGTATGATCGGTTTCTGCGCGAGACGCATGAGCCTGAGGTGAGAAGTCTCTTTCAACGCCTCCAAGCCAGGTCACGGGAGGCCCATTTGCCCGCGTTTGAACGCTGTGTCGCACGGGGTGGCGAGGCAGGGCAGGGAGAGGGGTCCGGTAGAGGGCCGCAGCAGACGCCGCCGGCCCGGTCCGGTCCGAAACGACTCCGTCGTCAGGGGAGGACTCCATGACCTCATTGCTCGAAAAAGGCGGCGGGGCATTTGCCGGCATCAAGATGCTGCTTTGCGAGAATCCGCTCCCGCCGTTGGACGAAGCGATTGTCGCCGCACAGGAGGAACTGGCCCGGAGCAACTACTATACGGAAGCCTACTCGGCGTCGCTTCGCCGCGTATTGAGCGAGCAGATCGGTGTCCCCGAACGGCTGATTCATGTCAATGCCGGCTCCGAATTGATCCTGCGCCAACTGTTCGGGAGGCTCGGTCAACGCGTCCATTTGCTGACGCCGACCTATGTGCTCTTCCCCGAGATCGCCGAATCCTACACGGAGACACGTCTCCTCCCGCAGGAGAATTTCTCGTTCGACCTGGCCAAGCTGATCGTTCCGCCCGAGACGACGCTCATGGTGATCGTCAATCCCAACAATCCCAACGGCGGGACCTTCGATATGACGCCGCTCCCCGATCTATTGGCTCGTTATCCGCGGACGCATTTCCTGGTGGATGAAGCCTTCGTCGGCATGGCCGGTCAGTCAGTCGCCTCGTGGGTGCCGCGTTATCGGAACCTGCTGGTCACGCGTACGCTCTCGAAGTCCCACAGCTTGGCCGGGTTTCGTGTGGGCTACGCGATTCTGCCTGAAGCACTGGCCGACGATCTCAATCATCACAACGATGCCTATCCCTTGGCCAGACCGAGCGAAGCGGCGGCGGTCGCCACGTTGCGGCATGAAGAGAAGATTCGAGCGCGGGCGGTCGAGTTGCGCGGATGGGCCGAGGACCTGGCGGGCCAATTGACAACGATCGGTGTGAAGACGTATCCCTCTGAAACCTATTTCTTTCTCGCGGATGTGGCGCCGCACGACGCATCCGTCGTGGCCGCGAAGTTACGTGAGCAGGGCATTTTGATCAAGGCGCTGAACGATGGCATGCTCGGTCCGGGATTCATGCGTGTGACGACGGCCTTGCCGGCGGACAACCGGCGGTTCCTCGATGCGATGCGGGCGGTGTTGGCGGAGGCCTATTAAAGGAGGAGAGATGATGGACGGACGGAGATATGTGTGTGTGATGCTCGGCGGGCTGGCGGCGACCCTGTTGGCCGGTGTGGGGTTTCTGGCGACACAGTCGCAGGCGGAATCGCCGGTCTCGGCCGGGACGGTCGTGGTGGACGGCGTGACCGTCCCTGACATCGCACCCCTGCCGACGGTCGTGCCGATTCCAGCCACGAACCTCAACTACAAGGCCAAAGTCGATTTGGGGAAACAACTCTATTTCGATGGGCGGCTCTCCAAGAACAACGCGATCTCCTGCGCCTTTTGCCACAATCCGTTTACCGGTTTCGCCGATCCGCGCCAGACATCGATCGGAGTGGGTGGAGGCATCGGGGGCCGCCAGGCGCCGACCGTCTACAACACGGGACTCATTCCGCTCCAGTTTTGGGATGGACGCGCCGGATCGCTGGAGGAGCAGGCGCTGGGGCCGATCGCCAATCCCGTGGAGATGGCCGAGGTGCTCGAGCACGTCGTGAAAAAGTTGGCCAAGATCAAGGGATATCAACAGCAATTCCGGGCGGTGTTCGGCACAGACGTCAATCTCCAAAGCCTTGCCGAGGCCATCGCCGCCTACGAGCGGACGGTCGTGTCGACCAATTCCGCCTTCGATAAGTATGTGCTGGGGGATGCGAAGGCCATGGACGAGTCGGCAGTGCGGGGAATGGGGCTGTTCAAGGGGAAGGCCCGGTGCGTGCTCTGTCACAACGGGCCGAATTTCACCGACAATCAGTTTCACAATCTTGGCGTGCCCCAAGCCGGGCCGATGAAAGAGGACCTCGGCCGGTTTTATGTCACCAGGCAGGAACAGGATAAAGGAGCGTTCAAGACCCCGACGCTTCGGAGCATCACCGAGACCGCTCCCTACATGCATGACGGTGTCTTTAAGACGCTGGAAGAGGTGATCGATTTCCTGGATCAGGGAGGCGGGTCGAATCCGCATCTGAGTCCGATGGTGAAGCCGCTCGGGTTGACGAAGGAGGACAAGGCGGATTTGGTCGCGTTTCTGAAGGCGCTGGCGGGGGAGCCGATCAAGTTCGAGATGCCGAAATTGCCGCAATGACCTGGCGCTGAAGGAGTCGCGACTCATGGCACGGTGCAGAGGCTGGTGGGTGTGGATGGTGGTCGCCCTGTGTTTCGATGCCGGGTCTGTGACCGCGCAGGAGGTCCTGCATGTATACGGTCCCGGGGGCCGGCTCCGGCCCTGCGAGAGGCGGCGGCGGAGTTCAGTCGAACCACCGGCATTCAGGTTGAGGTGACGGCTGGTCCGACCGCCAAGTGGCTGGCGAAGGCCAAGTCCGAGGCCGATCTCATCTATTCGGGTTCAGAGTTCATGATGACGGACCTGATTGCCGCGATGGAGGGAGCGGTCGATGAGGCGGCGGCTGCGCCCCGTTATCCTGATGCCGAACCGACAGGAGGCAACCATGAAAGATCTTGTCCGGTATCCCGGTGACCTGTTGTGGGAAGCGTTGCGGGAATTCCCCGGCAAGGGCGAGGTGACGGTATTGCGGGACGAGGGCAAGGGGAAGGCCAAGACCATCATCGTCCGGTTGCCGGCCGGAGGGCAGGTCCTGCCGCATAGCCATGTTGCCCCCGTGCAGCACTATGTGCTCGAAGGGGAATGCGAGACGGAAGGGAAGACGCTGGGACGAGGCGCCTATCGGCTCATGCCGGAACATGCCGATGTGTCGGCCATCTTGACGAAGGAGGGCGCCACCATTCTCATGATCTACGATGCGGCGTCTGGGTAACCGATGGTATCAGGTCTGTGGGTCCCCCTCTCCGCCAGCCTACTCGCTGCGCTGGTCACGACGATCGGGATCTATGTCATTCGCCACTTCGAGAAATGGGGACGCAGGAACAGTACCTACTTTTCGTGTTTTGCGGCGGGTGTCCTGATCTCCGTGTCCTTCTTGCACATCATTCCAAAATCATTTGGGATGAACGAGCAGGCGCCTCTGTACCTGCTCGCCGGCTATGTCTTCATGCATCTGTTCAACCGGTTTCTCACGGCCTATGTCTGCGACAAGAATCCCGAGTTCGCCATTGGGCTGGTGCCGCTGTTGGGGATCGGCTTCCATTCGTTCCTGGACGGCGTCGTCTATTCGATTACGTTTAGCGCCAGCATGCTCACCGGAGCCCTTGCTGCCATCGGTATGGTGCTCCATGAGTTTCCTGAGGGGATCATTACCTATCTCTTGCTCCTTCGGGGCGGCGGCAGTTCGAAGCAATCGTTGTGGCTCGCGTTCCTGGCTGCCGCCGTCAGCACACCATTGGGGACCCTGCTGTCGTACCCGATGATCAGCCGCATTGACCCATCCTTGCTGGGAACTCTGTTGTCGATTTCGGCCGGGGCTCTCATTTATGTGGGGGCGACACATCTGCTTCCTCAAGCGGAGCGGGAGTCGGCCAAGTACAGTCTCATCGCGCTGGCCGCCGGGATACTGGTGGCGGCCGGCATCATCGTGAGTAACGGCTAGCGGGACCGCCGGGAATCTGCGGCCGGCAGCGGCCGCGCTAATTCTCTTCATGGATGGGGATACGGGTCAGAAACTCGCTCACATCGGGGTTTGCGTATGTCCCGTAGGCATCGACGAAGACCCCTCGGGTGCCGTCGCGCGCTTCCAGTGCGTAACAGACGGACATGTCGTCCGGATCCGAGCTTCCTTCGAAACGGTGGTGCTCAACGATCGTGAGTTCGCCGGCCTGGAAGCTTCGTCCGCTCTTCACGTCGTGAACGAGCCCCGCGGCAAACTCGAAGTTTGCCGTGAACCCACGCTCCTGGAGCCCTTTCACCGCCTCGGTCATCGTGCGGTAGGTATGAACAGCCATGAGATCTCATTCCTTTCATGCGGGAATAGAGCCTGTAGGGCCAAGTAGACCAGGACACTGCCGGCAACGCCTAGCGCGAAAGATCCCATCTTGCCATATCTTCCGGCCAGTGGGATGAGCTCGAAGGCGGAGACCGTGACCATCGCGCCGGCCGCGAAGGCCATAAAGGACGGGTTGAGTACGGGATGGAGATGCACCGCCACCAAGCCAAGCATGGCGCCGACTGGCTCCGCGAGTCCCGAGAGCAGCGCCGCTTTGAATAGGAGCGCCCGGTTTTGGACGGCGACGGCGGGGACCGCCATGGCGAACTCCTCGGGAATATTGTGAATGGCGATCGACAGAGCGACCAGCAGGCCGAGAGAGGGCGAAGAAACGAAGGCATTGGCCATCGCAAAACCTTCCGGGACGTCGTGCAGGATCAGACCGAACACAATGAGGTAGGCGGCTCGCAGTTCCCTGGCCGGCGCTGTCGAGTCTTGTCCCAGATGGATGTGTGGCATGAGGATATGGAGGGTCAGAATCAGCGCGGCTCCCAGGCCGACCGACAGGCTCGTCGTCCCCGGCCCCGCAGTCCTCAAGGCTTCCGGCACCAGTTCGCAGAGCGAAATCAGGACCATGATACCGGTTGAGAATCCGATACCCATCGCGATCATGCGGGGGTTCTCGCCAAGAGTTATGGCAAGTGAGACGCCGATGAGCGTCGTGCCACCTGATAGGACGGCAAGCACCATCACCGAGATGGGGGAGGCAGGGAGTGAGTCCATCGCAAGCTCTCCTGGAAGGTTTCCTCGGTACGAAGCATACGGATGGTCCTGTCGGCTCGACGTGTCCGGCCATGTGTTAGCATGAATCGTATTCCCGGTTCACCATGGAGACATCAGCCAAAAGGAGTAGGACGTATGTTCGAACACATTGGTGCGACGCGTTATGCGCTCTGGGTGTTGCTGCTGGCCATGTCGGCGAGCGGAGGTCCGGCCGCTGCATACGAAGAAATCACCGTCGCCGACGGAGGAACCGTCAGCGGAAGAGTCACCATGGTCGGCAAGGTTCCTCACCCCAAGGGGTACAACCTCACGACGCTTCCCGATGCGGTGTACTGCGGCCGGATTTCGGACGGGCAGGGCTGGCGCTTGATGCAACCGTTTCGAATCGGTCTTTCCGGAGAGTTTCAGGAAGTGGTCGTCTATATCGAATCCATCGAACGCGGAAAACCGTTCCCTGCATTTACGGCCCCGCGCATCGAGGCGATCGATTGCCGGTTCCTTCCGTTCCTCAGTCTCGTCCGTGATCGGCATGATGTGTCGGTGGTGAACATGGACCCCGCCATGCACGACATCCAGGCCTATGAGACGTCGCATCTAGGACCGCGCGTCCTGTTCAATTTGCCCTTGCCGATCAGTTCCAGATATCCGGCCCAAGCCCAGCTGAGCGCGCAGGTTTCGAAGCATTACGAGGGCACTCCGGTGACGGGAACCGTTCATATGACGAAGGGGCGTAACATGTTCGTGATGCAGTGCGGCTTCCATGCGTACATGGAGAGTTGGGGATTGGTGATGGATCATCCCTACTATGCGTTGACCGATAGTGACGGGCGGTTCCAACTCTCAGACATCCCGCCCGGCACCTATGTAGTCAAAATCTGGCATCCCTACGTCCGGGAAGAGATTGTGCAGACGGTCACGGTCGAACCGAAAGGCCGGGCAACACTGAATGTGAATGTGCCCGCTCCCGCGGGCCGACTGTATGCCAATCAAATGGTGGAGAACCCGTATGTTCGTTACCAGATCACGGGTGCCGAGCAGACGGCAATCGTGCCGACGTTGGAAAAGCAGACGTACCGGTGAGAGTGGTGAAAGGCGTTCAGGATCGATCGTCAGCGCTGAAATGTGCCGGACGGGGTTCTAGCCGATTCGTCCGGTCATGAGTTCAAGGGAGTTCCGATAGCCTCGCGACGATCATGGGTGTTCACTGAACACCGCGTGAAATCGGGGCGACATATCATCCGGGGCGACATACCAAATGGTTCGGTGTATGGGGAGGCTGCGATGCGTCGATATCTCATTCCAGCAGGGGCGGTCCTGTGCGTAGTGGTGATGAGCGGCTGGATCGGAGCCCAGGAGTTTCGCGGGAATCCCGACAAAGGCGAGGCGGTCTACAAGGCACAGTGCCTCAGGTGTCACGGCAGGCTCGGAGACGGGAACGGACCGGATGCCCAGGGCTTGATCGTGCAGCCCAAGGACTTTCACACGTTGCCGTCCCGCGGCCGAACCGATTTCGAGTTGCTGATCGCGATTTCGAACGGGGTCCTGTTCAGCCCGATGCATTCCTGGAGGGGGCGACTGAAGGATCAGGAGATGTTGGATGTCATTCAGTACATTCGTGCCTTGGCCCCCGAGCGGGGGACGTCGTGATGTCATGCATGGATTCCCTCCCTCGTTAGCCTGCACCTGACCGCGCCGCTTGGGGGCGGTCAGGTGAGTGCCTCAAGAAAATTTATTCAACATGCTGAATCCTTTCGTTCCAGTTTGACCCTAACAGGACAGCGTGAGGAAAGGCTGTGTGGCAGACGCGCTGTGGCGTGATGCGCCAAGCGGGGAGGCAGGTCTGTAGCGTTTGTCGTCAGGCGGGTATGATGGTAGTGATTGCCGGTCCCGATGGAACCGTCTTTTGTTTCGCCCTGTTGTGACCGGCGTGGTATGTAGTTTGCGAGAGTCGCTACGTATGAGACCAATACTATCGATCGCCGTCGCGATGGTCCTGTTCCTCGCAGGCTGTGTCGACTCGAAGGAGACACGAAGCGGTGCGCCCTCTGCCCTGAACCAATTCGAGCCTGAGAGGCTCGATGCGCTGTTCAGTCACCCTTCCCCCGATTCCATCCCCGGCGGACAACGCGGAGAGCAGATCCGGTTAGGCTATCAGCTGGTCGTCCATACTCAGGAATTTGCCGCGCCCTACGTAGGCAACCGACTCACCTGTGCGAATTGCCATTTAGACGCAGGGCTCGATCCCAATTCAGCGTCCTACGTCGGCCTCTCGCGGGCCTATCCCGAATATCGTGCGCGGACCGGGCGCGTCGTGACGCTGGCCGACCGCATCAATGACTGTTTCGAACGCAACTTGAACGGCAAGCCGATTCCGCAAGACAGTCACAAACTGCAAGCGATCGTCGCCTATATCGAATGGTTGTCGAAGGATGTGCCGGCCGGCAGCCGGATGGCCTGGCGGGGGATTCCCACCATTCAATCGCCCAAGCCGCCGGACGCGGTGAATGGAGTCAAGGTGTTCACCGCCCGTTGTGCCTTTTGTCACGGAGCCGACGGACAGGGCACGATGGCGGGGCCACCCCTGTGGGGACCTCAGTCCTACACGCTGGGCGCGGAGCTGGTCCGTGTTCCGGTAGCGGCTGCGTTCATCAAGTCGAACATGCCGAGAACCAGGGGATGGGCTCTCTCGGATCAGGATGCATATGACGTCGCGGCCTACATCAACGCGCAACCACGCCCGGACTTTCCCGATAAAGGCCAGGATTGGCCGAAGGGAGGAAAGCCGGCGGATGTGCCCTACTAAGTACATGCCCTGTGGCTCGTGAAACAGATCCCGGCCCGACGTCGGAGATAGTGAACCATCGGAAGCCACGCACGAGCGGCCGCAGACCGGAAGAGGAGAGGGAGATGAAGCTGAGTGTGGCCTATCAGGGAGGCGCCCGCTACGACATTCTCAGCGACCGGCATCGCGTCGTCACGGACCAACCGGTCGACGATGGCGGCGCCGACGCGGGCATGAGTCCTGTGGAGTTGTTTGTGGGATCTGTGGCCGGCTGTGTGGGCTATTTCGTGGGTAACTTTTGCGCGCGACACGACATTTCCCGTGACGGCCTGAAAGTGGAGGCGGAGTGGACGATGGCGGAACAGCCTCACCGTGTCGGGCAGATTCATCTGTCGATCAGGCTGCCCCACCGGATCACGCCGGAATTGAAAGAACGATTGTTGAAAGTCGCTCACGGATGTACGGTGCATCAATCGGTCGTGGTGCCGACGGGCATTGCGATTGAGTTGAATCCTCATACGTAGCTGGCGATGGAGGCAGGATGAAAGGACGATCATGGCGGTGACGCGGCGGGCGTTGTTCGAACGGGTACTGCAAGGCATCGGAGCGGGTGTGGTGGCGGGCGCCGTCGACCGAGCGCTCGCCGATAGCCCGGTTGAGACGACCGGACAGGCGAGCGGCCCGCTCACCGTTCGTGTTTCCCGGCCGTTCGACGCGGAAACGCCGGTGCGGGAATTTACCTCCTGGTTGACCGCCAATGAACGGTTTTTTGTGCGCAGTCACTTCGGGCCACCCAGTGCGGAGGCCATTGAGCCGGAGTCGTGGCGTCTGACGGTGAAGGGACTCGTGAAAGATGAGTTGACGCTGAGTCTGTCCGAGCTGAAGAAGTTCGAGTCGGTGACCGTCGCCGCTGTGTTGCAATGCAGTGGCAACGGTCGCGCGCACCATCGCCCTAAGGTTCCCGGTGTCCAATGGGAACGGGGCGCGGCTGGAAATGCGCAATGGACCGGGGTGCGTTTGCGCGACGTCTTGCAACGTGCCGGCGTGAAGCCGCAAGGACTGCATGTGCAACTGCAAGGCGCGGATCGCCCGGCTCTGCCCAGCGTGCCCCTGTTCACGCGAAGTATTCCCATCGCCAAAGCGCTCCATCCGGATACGCTTCTTGCCTATGAAATGAATGGTCGCCCTTTACCGCTCCTGCATGGCGCACCGTTGCGGGTGATTACGCCGGGCTGGATGGCGGAATCCTGCATGAAATGGTTAACGGAGATCACCCTGCGTGCAGACGAAACGCCCGGATATTACATGCAGCAGGCCTATCGGATACCGGAGACGTCGATCCAGCCTGGGTCGGGGTTGCCGGGGAGCGTGATGGTGCCGGTCGAGCAGATGCCGGTGAAATCGCTCATCGCCGCGCCCGCCGAAGGGGACACGCTGAAAACCGGTCCGGTGACCATTCAAGGGGTGGCCTGGGCGGGTGAATCGCCGATCACCAAGGTGGAAGTCTCGTGCGACGATGGGAAGACCTGGGCGCCCGCTCGGTTGGTGGGTGAAGAACAGCCCTACGCCTGGCGGCAATGGCAATATTTGTGGAATGCGCGTCAGGTGGGTCCGACGGCGATTCTCTGTCGGGCGACGGATGCGCAGGGGACTCAGCAACCGGAGAAGAGTCCGTGGAATCCCGGGGGGTTTTTGTGGAACGGGTGGGATCGCCTGTCTGTGACGGTGGCCGCATGAGGGGCCTGATGGGGGAGGCGAGAAGAGCGCGAGGACGATGGTCTCCGTTGGTGGCGGGGCTGGTACTGCTCCTCGGCATCGCGGCCGGGACGGCGGCTCAAGAAGATGACAAGCATACGATCGAACCGGCGCAGGCTCGACGGGCGGTGACGTTGATTCATGCTCGTTGCGCCGTGTGCCACACGACCGATCTCATCGTGCAACAGCGGTTGCCGCCGGATCGATGGCAGGTCACGGTCGAGAAAATGATGCATTGGGGCGCGGACCTGTCCAAGGACGAGGCCGCCGCCCTGCTTCAGTTCGTGACGGCTCGCTACCATCCGGGTGCGCCGGACCAGTTGCCGTCCATTGAAGAAGAGTTGGCGATGACGGCTCCGGCGGGAGGGCCCAGCACTGCGAGCGACGGCCCGCTAGTCGGGGTGTCGGCACGAGGCGCTGAAATGTTTGCACGGAACTGTCAAGCGTGCCATGGCGAGGGCGGGATGGGAGGCGCGGGGCCCAAATTGGCCCGCAATAAAATCTTGAAGAACGAGGGAGCGTTTTGGGAGACGGTACTCCATGGCCGAGGCCCGATGCCGGCGTGGGGCTCTGTCTTGAGTCATCAGGACATTGCAGATATCCATGCCTGGTTGGCATCACGCTGACCGGTCGCGCAGTGGGGTGAACGAAAGGGGTGGTTCATGGGTGGAAGACGGACGGTGATGATCGGGTGTGCGTTGGTCATGCTGCTGGGGCTCTTTTCATTCCCCCGCTTGCTCTTGGGCAGTGATCAGACTCGCGTCAAGGAGATGATCCAGAACAACTGTGCCGGATGTCACCGCCTGGAAGGGAAAGCGGAGTCGCGGTTCAACTTGAAGGCACCCGATCTGATTTGGGCCGGGAGTAAATATCAGCGCGCGTGGTTGCTTCGCTACCTGACCGGGAAAGAGGCGCCGCTGTATCCCAAAGGGTACCGGTGGGATTTGTCGGAGGGGCCGACGCGGCACCCGGTCGTCACGGAGGATGAAGCCCAGGGAATTGCCGAGTATTTCGAGCAGCACAACAAGGATTCGCGGGTGACGGTGGGCGCCTTCGATGTCTCGAAAATCAGTAAGTTCGATGCCACGTTCGGCGGGATGGCCTATAAGGCCCACGCCTGTCTCGGATGCCACCTGATCGAAGAGAACGGCAAACTGATCGGCGGACCGCAAAGCATCTCGTTGGCCGATTCCGGGCAACGGTACAACATGGATTGGCTCTTCCGCTTCGGACAAAACCCCCAGGATTTTATCACCCACACCGGGGAGTTCCTGGCCGATGCCACGGAGCCGCAATTGCGAGCGGTCATCGGGTTTCTGGCGGTGCAAGGGGTCAAGGACTTCAAGTATTACGAACCGTGGAAGGCGCCGGAGTTCGGCATGGCAAGCGTCGATCGAGGAAAGGTGCTGTACAAAGAATATTGCGCCCAGTGCCATGGGTTCACCGGAAAGGGCGATGGTCCGGCCGCCTCGGGGTTGGACCCGAAGCCGGCCATTCATGCCAACATTCCCTTCGACAAGGTGCCGACCGACTATCTCTACAATGTGATCAATCATGGCGGCGCCGCGATGGGGAAGTCGCCGAACATGCCCTATTGGGGCTTGACCATCGGCCAGCAGGGTGTGGCCGACGTGATGGCCTATCTGAAGGCCACCTTCAAGGGCGGAGCGGACGTCGCGCAGGCAGCCGCAGGGTCCGGGGAAGGTCCGAGCGGGGTGTGCCCGCAGCCCAGGAAAACGGCGAAGGCGCCGGCCGATTTCCTGTCCAAGACCAATCCGCTGCCGCAGTCGGATGCGACCATCAAGGCGGGGAAAACGCTGTTCCTGCAGACCGCTCAGCCGGTGGCTTGTGCGATGTGCCACGGTGAGAAGGGCAATGGGCAGGGCTTCATGGGGGCGGCATTGATCCCGCCGCCCAGAAACTTCACGTGCGGCTCGATGATGAAGGATCTGCCTGACGGCCAACTGTTCTGGATCATCAAGAACGGCTCACCGGGCACCGGTATGATGTCGTTCGCCGGGTTGCCGGATGACCAGGTGTGGCAATTGATCGCCTATATCCGAAGTTTGGCGAAATGAGTTGACTGAAGAGGTGCAGATGGCCGACGCGTATGGCACGAGCAAGAGATCTCCCACGGGGTCATTGCCATCGGCCATACGCGATCTGCCGTCAGCTCCGATTGTGACGGACGAGAGATGCTTCACGAACGACGATTCACAGGAGACTGAGCAATGGCGACGTTTATCATTTCCGGCAGTCGTGGTACCGACGATCCCACAATGGCGACGTTACCGTTTATGGCGGCCAAGACGGCCAAAGAGCAGGGGCATGATGTGGTGCTCTGGTTGTGGAACGAGGCCGTCACGCTGGGGCGCAAGGGCACGGCTGATCATGTGACCGGTGTGAACCTGACCCCGTTGAAGGATCTGCTGACTGCCGTGCAAGCGGCGCAGATTCCCATCTGGGTCTGCGGGGCTTGTGCCGTCGCCCGTCAAATCAGTGCTGCTGATCTCGTCGCAGGCGCCACGATCAAGGGTATGGCTGATTACATCAAGGCCGTGGCTGAGCGTGACCGGAACGTGGCATTCTGATCCGGCATGAAAGGACAGGGGGCGCGCATGGCAGGAAACGGACAAGGAAACGGCAAAGCCAAGGGGCGAAAGGACCGCGAGCCGATGGAGCCGGATACGGTGCTCGGGCCAGAGGATTTGGAGAATGACGACCTGGAGGTGATCCCCACTGCCGTGCCCCGGGTGGGCGACGGATACGAGGCGGCGCGTGACCCCGGCGGCGCCATGGCGGCGGGATTCATCGGTGAAGCGGGCCGGATCTTGAGCGAAGAGGATCTGCGTCGTATCAATACGCCGAGGGGCCTCATCCAACTGATTAAGAGCAAGAACATCAATCTGGAAGAGGTGCGCAAGACGCTCTTATACGAACAGGAATTGCGGCAGTTACAGGTGGAGCTGGTCCGCCTGCAGCGCTGGGTGCAGTCGGATGGTCAGCGCATTGCGATTCTTGTCGAGGGGCGTGATGCGGCCGGCAAAGGCGGGACCATCCGCCGGTTCACCGAACATCTCAACCCGCGTGCGATGCGGGTCGTGGCCCTCCCGAAGCCGACGGACGACGAACGGGGGCAATGGTATTTTCAGCGGTACATCCGGCAACTGCCCAACAAGGGCGAAATCGTCTTCTTCGATCGGAGTTGGTACAACCGGGCCGTGGTGGAGCCGGTCATGGGATTCTGCAGCAAAAAGGAGCACCAGCGGTTCCTGCAGCAGGTGACGGAATTCGAGCACATGCTGTACGAAGACGGCGTCACGATCATCAAGTTCTGGTTCTCGATTTCCAAGGAGGAGCAGGCAAAACGGTTTGAGGCCCGCCGGCAGAATCCGCTCAAACAGTGGAAGCTGAGCCCGGTCGACGAAAAGGCGCAGGAGATGTGGGATTCCTATACGCGCTTCAAGGAAGAGATGTTCAGCAAAACCCATACGACGTTCAGCCCATGGATCATCGTGAAGGCGAACGATAAGCAGGCGGCTCGCCTGGAAGGTCTGCGGTATGTCTTGAATCTCCTCCCGTACAGGGGGAAGGATGAAGCGCAGATTCGCCTCACGCCGGATCCCAACGTGATCACCCGTTTTCATCGGAAGATGGCGGAACTGGATTTCTGACTCCGATCAGGTACGCGGCCGATCAGAGGTGTGTCCCCGGAGGGGGCGAGGTATGGTGGAGCGAAGAGGAAGTCTGGCGGTGTCGGCGATGCCGCTTGTCGCGCTGCTCTGTGGTTCGTCCCTGGCGTGGGCGGCCGGGCATGATCTCATGCGGCCTCGCGTCCCGGCGGACAAGATGGCGGAAGCTCGGGCTCTGAGAAGCCCAGTGCCGGACTCACCTCAGACCATTGAACAGGGCAAAGCGCTCTATGCGGGGAAAGGCACCTGTATCAATTGTCATGGAGCGGAAGGGGACGGCAATGGCCCGCTCGCGGCTCAGCTCAATCCTGCGCCTCGCAACTTCCAGCATCATGGATTCTGGCGCCATCGGACGGAAGGCGAAATCTTCTGGGTGATCAAACATGGGTCCCCGGGGACCAGTATGGTCGGTTTCGGCGAGCAACTCACCGACGAGGAGATCTGGGCCTTGATTCACTACGAGCGGACCTTCCGACGTCATCATGGCATGCGCGGACGCGGCCCAATGGGGCACGGGGGCATGCGCGACTCCCGCAAGAGCGATCGTGGGAATGGAGCTGAGGAGGACTCCGTGGCGACAGAGACGCCGTCGTCGCCGGAAAAAGAGTGAATGGGTCCCAACGCGCCGTCTGCTGTATCTTCCTCCGCTCCCTTCGCAGATTGATCACCACCTCCAATAGACCGTGAAGTCCCGCAATGAGCTCGGCGTACCGGCCGGGGTGCCTCCGTCGACCGTTGCCACTGATGCGTTTTGCGACAGTGCCGCGTTCCTGCGGTTCTGGAATTCCCCAGTCGAGCTAGGGATCGCGCATGTTGCTGCGCGACGCACGGAAAATCCTCGCCAAAGTCGCCATTTGTCTCCGGTGCAGGCCTCGGTGCCTGGCACGTCCTCTGCTTTCTCCAAGAGCGGGTGGTAACCGCGCATACCGATGCCCGATTCATACATTAGCCGGGAAGGAGACAGCACCATGGCCGATCAGAGTCACAATTGTTCAGGTGCCGGGATGTCGATCGCGTTTCTCAGCGGTGCCGTGCTGGGGGCGATAGCCGCCGTTCTGTATGCGCCCAAGTCCGGCGTCGAAACGCGTGCGGCATTACGTGGGTATGCGCGCCGCACGGAGGAAGAGATGTTGGAGAAAGCTCGGGAGGTTCGACAAGACATCTCTCACAGCGTCGATGAAGCGAAACGGTACTTGAAGGAAACCGAGGCGACGATTGCCGCGGCAGTGGCGGCCGGCAAAGAAGCTTTCAAGAAGGAGCGGGCGGATCGAGCCTGAGATGGTGGCTGTACGATTTCACGGGCGCGGCGGACAGGGGGCGAAGACGGCCAGCCGGATTCTCGGCACCGCGGCGTTTATCAGCGGGTATGTGGCCCAAGATGCCCCGATCTATGGCGCGGAGCGAAGGGGAGCGCCGGTCGCGGCATTCACGCGCTTCGGTCGTGAGCCGATTCGGGAACGGGGGGCGATCGCGCATCCTGACGTCATCGTGGTGGCCGATGCCTCGTTGCTGGACGATGCGGTGGCGCATGTGTTGGACGGAGTGACCGGGCAGACGGTCCTGTTCGTGAACTCGTCGCTGAGCGCGGACCTGTTGCGCACCCACCTGTCCTTGCCTGAGCAGGTGACGGTGAGAGATGTGACGGGGATTGCGCTGCAACAGCTGGGAGCGCGTGAGGCCATCAGTGCGCTGCTCGGCGCAGTTGCCGCGCGGTTGGTAGGGTTGGCGTGGGAGCCTGTGCGCTCGGCGATCGATGGTGAGCTTCGCGACCTCGGCCTGGCCGAGCCGGTGATCGAGCGGAATCTGACGGTGGCGCGGCAGTGTTACGACTCGGTTGAGCCGGCCACATTGCCTCAAGGCACCGCCCAAGCCGTCGGCGCGGCGTCCTTGCACCACCCGACCTATGAACCGCCCACGAAGGGCACAGCCAGGATCGCCGCGGCCGGAAATTCGGTGTTACGTGAAACCGGTGGATGGCGAACCTTTCGCCCGGTGTTGGTGGCAGACAAGTGCAACGGATGCTGGCTCTGTTTCGTCTATTGTCCGGACGGCGTGATTACCATGAATCAGGAAGATCGCCCCGTCGTCGACTATGACCATTGCAAAGGCTGTCAGATTTGTGTGCACGAATGTCCGACTCACGCATTGATTGCGGAGCGGGAGCAGGAAGGCGGGGTCGCATGGACAGCCAAATGATGACGGGGAATCTGGCGGCTGCCTGGGGCGCCCGGCTGGCCGACGTTGACTACATCCCGGCGTTTCCCATTACGCCGCAGACGGAAATCGTGGAGGCCTTGGCCAAGTGGTGTGAGCGGGGGGAGTTGGCCGCGCGATTCGTGAGCATGGACTCCGAACATTCCATGATGACGGCGGCCGGTGCGGCGGAAGTGACCGGCGCGCGAGTCTTTACGGCCACCTCCAGTCAAGGGTTGCTGCATGCGTTCGAGGTGCTCTATTCCATTTCGGGGTGGCGTGCGCCGCTCGTGCTCGTCAATGTCTCGCGAGCCCTGGCCGCACCGATTACGTTGGAGTCCGATCACAACGACGTGTTGGCCGCGCGCGATGCCGGGTTTCTGCAGATCCATGCCGAGACCTGCCAGGAGGTGTTGGATTCGATTCTGATGGCCTATCGGATTGCGGAAGATGAGCGTGTGATGTTGCCGGTGATCGTGAATCTGGACGGGTTTACCCTGTCGTTCACCCGTGAGCCGGTCACGGTGCCCGATCCGGACACCGTACGACGGTTTTTGCCGCCCTTCCGTCCGTCTCATCTCGGGTTCACGGCCTCGTCGCCGCATGCGTTGGGTGTGGCCGTGATCGGCGGCACCACGTATGCGTACTTCCGTCATCAGGTGCACCTGGCTGCCCAGAATGCGCTCGACGTACATCGAGAGGCAGCGGAATCGTTCCACGCCTTGTTCGGCCGCCGGTATGACCTGGTCGAAGGGTACCGGTTGGATGATGCGGAAGATGTGCTCGTGATGACCAATGCGGGGGCAAGCACAGGGAAGGCGGCGGTCGATGTTGCCAGAGCGCAGGGGAAGCGGGTAGGGCTGCTTCGGTTGCGCATGATCCGCCCCTGGCCGGCTGATGCCATTCGAGAGGCCCTACGTGGGCGACGGGCCGTGGCCGTGCTGGATCAGAACCTGGCGCCGGGGCAGGGCGGGATTCTCTATCAAGAAATCGCCGCCTGTGTGTACCACGAGACCGCCAGGCCGCGGGCCCTGTGCTCGTTCATCGGCGGGTTGGGAGGCCAGAATCTTTCGGCCGGCGCGTTTCAGGCCCTGTTTGAGCAGACGGCGCAGGCAGGACTCACGGGAAAAGGCTGCGGACCGGTGTTACTCTACAGTGCTGAGGAACATCGGGAGATGACGCAATTGCAGATGGTCGCGGCGGGAAGCGTGGAGCGTACAAACTGAGACGTGAAACGCAGAACGTGAACCGCGAGAGACGCTTCACGAGAGACGAGAGACACGATGTGGCAGCGTGAGACCTTCAAGAAGATCAAACAGATTCCCCGCGAAGAGCACGTCCTTCCCGGCACGGCCTTGTGCGCCGGATGTGGAGGCCTCGAAGCGTTGCGACTCGCCGCGAAGGTGCTGGGCGATCATGTCGTCTACGTGAATGCCGCCGGCTGCTTTACCATGTTGGCGGCCTACCCCTACAGCTCGTTCAAGGGATCCTGGTTGTATACCACTATGGGCTCGGCGCCGGCCGGCGCGCAGGGGATTCGCGATGCCTTGGATGTGCTGATCGCCAAGGGGAGAGTGCCGAAGGATGAAGATGTGAAGGTCATCGTGTTGGGAGGTGATGGCTCCACGTACGATATGGCCCTCTCGTCGACGTCCGGCGCTCTGAATCGCAAGCTTGATTTTTATTACCTCTGTTACGACAACGAAGCGTACGGCAACACCGGCATGCAGCTCTCCTCCGCCACCCCCTTTGCCGCGAGTACGGCGACATCGCCCTGCAGTCTGCAGCATCCCGCCGCGACGACGCAGGAGAAGAAAGACATCTTTGAGATCTGGCGGGCGCATCGTCCGCCCTACATCGCGACGGTCGCCCCACGGTATCCGCTGGATTTGGAGGAGAAGTTCGCGCGCGCCGCCGCCTTCACCGGACCGAAGATGTTCCTGGCCCTTGCCGCCTGTCCGACGGGCTGGTTGTACGATCCGGGAGCCACGCCGGAGGTGGCCAAGTTGGCTGTGGAGACCGGCCTCTGGCCGCTGAAAGAGGCGATCAACGGGGTGGTCACCCACACGTATATTCCCAGGCGCAAGCCGGTCGAGGCGTATCTGCAACTGCAGGGACGGTTTCGGCATCTGTTCGAGCCGACGGTACAAGCGGACGCCATCCGGCACATCCAAGAGCAGGTGGATGCCTACTGGCGGCTGGCGACCTAGGACCAGGCATGAGGCGAGTGCGAATAAGTGTAAGGGTGGGGGTATCGTGCCTGCTCGTGCTCTTCGTCCTGGCGAGCGGTTGCGCAGAACAGAGGCCTGCATCCGGCACTGGTCGTGTCACGCCGGCGCATTTGCCGGATGTACGAACGCCCATTCCGTTGGGGGCAGAAGCGCGGCAGGAACATCGCGCCGTCATGCTCCAGCATCTGGAGACGATCCAGGCGATTGTGGCGGCCTTGGCGGAAGAGGACTACCGGCTGGCCCAAGGATTGACCGAAACGCATCTGGGATTCTTTATGCATCGGCATGCGATGGCTCGGCAGCAGCCGGAGAATTTTCCTCCGGCCTATCACGATCTCGCGATGGCGCATCATGCGGCTGCCGAGCAGTTGGCCGATGTGATGCCGACGAACGATCTGAAGCGGATCCTGCCCGAGTTCAATAACGTGCTGAAGGCCTGTGTCGCCTGTCACTTGGAATATAGACTCCGTCATTCATAACAAGGAGAACGGCATGTCGGATGCAAAGATCAGTGTCACGTTCGAGCAAGACCATGACCGGCTGGACGCGCTCTTCACTACCTTCCAGCAACAGAAGCGCACGGATTTCGCCAAGGCCAAGGAGGCCTTCGTCGAGTTTAAGTTTGGCCTGCAGCGGCATATCGTCTGGGAGGAAGACGTGCTGTTTCCCAAGTGGGAGGAAAACTCCGGCATGGCGGAAGGCGGGCCCACGCAAGTCATGCGGACCGAGCACCGGATGATCGGCGATTGCCTGGAAGCCATTCATGAAAAAGTGCAGGCACAGAATCCCGACAGCGACCGAGAGGAGCAACGATTGTTGGAGATTCTGAAATCGCACAACATGAAGGAGGAGCGGATTCTGTACCCCTCGATCGATCAGGTGATCAGTGACGGGGAGCGGGCAGAGTTGTATCAGGCCATGAAGGAGATTCCGGAGGAGCGGTATCGAACCTGTTGCGGGAGTGAACGGTCATGAGGGGGCGGGGCTTTCTTGCGCTGGGTGGTCTGCTGGCACTGCTCTGCATGGCCGTCGCGCCCGGAGGGAATGCGTTCTCCCCCGATCGAGCAGGAGAGAATTCCCCGTCGAAGGAACCGTCGGTGGTGTGGACGGTGGCCGATTCGAGCGGAATGACGGCGAATCCTCACAGCGATTTGATTTTTCGTGCGACCGGCGCGAAGACATGTATGGATTGTCATCGTGTCGGAAAAGACGGCCTGATGTTGGCGCAGGTGGAAGACAATCGGTTGGTGCAGGAACTCAAGGCCAAGGCGAAGGGTGTGCACGGGCCTGGGCGTTTCGCAGACTGTTTGCGCTGTCACGCCGGCGGCAACAAGGGGGTTGAGAAATACCGGAAGTAACCGGTGCGTGATGACACGCGGGTATCATCTATGACAGGAGTGCGGTCGCGCCTGTTCGCGGTGGTCGCGGCGACGGTCGGTGCGGTTCTCAGCGCATTGGCCTTTGAAGCGCTGCTCAGTCTCGACAAGGTCACGCCCTTCGGCCATACGCAGTACGGGCACGGCGTCGGCTGGGCGGGCTTGGCCGTCACGCTGCTGGTGTTCGTCTATCCGCTTCGGAAACGGACCAGTCCCTCGCGTCGATGGCCGCGCGGGTGGTTTCGAGTTCACATGGTGGCGGGCGTCCTGGGGCCGCTGCTGATTTTTCTTCACTCCGGTGCCCATTACCATGCGATCGTTCCGATCCTGGCCATGGGGTCCATGGTGATCGTGGTCTTGAGCGGAATCGTGGGGCAGTTGGTGCATGCCGTGAGTCTGAGGGCGCTCAACGAGGAACGTCACCACCTTCAGCATCAAGGCCTCTCTGAGAGTGAGGTCGACGCCCAGTTGCACGGGATGGCGTCTCAGGAAGAGGCCTTTCGTCTTTGGCAGGCTATCCATGCACCGATGACGCTGATGTTCTTGGTCTTCACCGTCCTGCATGTGGTAGGGGCGTTGTTCTTTGCCGGAATGTCGTGACTCATGCGCTACCTCCCGCTTCCGAGAACAGCGGTTCCGGCTGTGGCGTTGACAACCCTGGTGCTGGTGATATGGATAGGGTGGGGGACGGTGCGGAGCCCCGCCGCCTTCTGGGCTCCGGGCGACCTCAGCCGCTACCATGTGGATCGAGGCGGGTGCACCAATTGTCACGAGCCGTTTCGAGGGCCCAGTCCCGCCCGTTGCATCGCTTGCCATACTGAAGGGTACTTTGAGGCTCGAGCGACGCCTGCCGTGGCCGGGTGGCATCGCGCGCTGGTCGTCGAACGGCAGGCCTGCACCGGTTGCCATTCGGAGCATCGCGGAACGCTGGCTCAGATTACCGAGCAGACGCGTACCAATCCCCATGGAGAATTTATCTTTCGCGCGACGGGGACCAACTCCTGCACGGTCTGTCATGAATTTGGAAACAGGATAGCCACCCATCCGACGCTGCGAGACGAGGCGGTCGTACGGCAATTGTATGAGAAGGGGCGCGGGGCCCATCGACCGGGTCGGATGGGACATTGTCTCGTCTGTCATGGCGGGGGTGGGCCATGAACGGAGGTGAACCGAGGCCTATGCAGCTGAATCTTGACCAGGCCTTTCCTACTGAGCAGTCTCTTCGCGACATGATCGTGAAGCACAAGGTCTGTTTCGACCATGACCCATTTTACGTCAAGACGGGAGGGGGCGAGGTCGTTCAGATCGGATTTCAGCTCAACCTGTATGGGGCGTTCGACAATCCCGCCCAGTTGCCGCTGGGCGATGATGAGGAACATCGGGCGATTCTCGGCGATCTGCAGCGACTCTGCCGAGTGTTTTTCCAGACGCTCGATTTGCTCAAGCCCTGCGAGCATCCGCAACCGCCTGCCCACCGCATCGTGTTTTCACCGGAACGAAAGAATCGGGCGGAAGTCTGTCTCCAGATTCCCATTTTCGATCTGGCGCATTTTCGCGACAGTTCAGCGCGCCAGGTGCAGGACCTGCTGGCCACGGCCGAATGTTTGTTGACGCATGTCGGCGCGAGACGGCGGGTCTGGGACGACGACGTGAGCAAACCGGCGTCGTCCTCCACCGCTGGTTGTGAAGGCCGTCAGGGGGCAGAGGGACGCTAGGTCTGCCGAAGCCGGATCGAGGTGAACCGGTCTCTGCAATAGCCATATTTCCCTATGGCATGTAGGATTGCCTTGTGGGAGTTTGTGCGGAAGGCCATGACGAAGCCACGCTTTGAATAGCGTCCAGACCGTCCGGTTTGCCTATCGAGCGTCCGCGATTCGTATCATCGGTGCCGGTTATTGGCGAAAAGGAAAGGCTGTGTATGAACACGAAAATAAAATATCGAGATGAACCATTGGGCGCGATTCGTATCATTCCGGATTTTCTGCCCTCGCCTGCCGAATTGGCTTTTCGTGATGAAGGTATCAAGGTGACCCTGGCCTTGAGCAAAAAGAGTGTGGACTTCTTCAAGGCCGAAGCCTCCCGGCATCACACGCAATACCAGCGCATGATTCGCCGTTTGCTCGATGCGTATGTCGAGAGGCAGCCTCAGGACGCTTCCTTCACGTTCGCCACGAACGGCTCGCCCGCGTGGGGCTCGTAAGCGCAGTACCGCGTAAGTCACGAATCACTTCCCTGCTACCCTGATCCTCGCATCCACAATGCTGTAGCCCTGTCCCGGCGGAAGGGCGAAGATCGGATTGAGGTCCAGTTCCACGATCTCCGGCACCTCTTCGACTAACCGCGAGAGCCGCAGCAGCAGATCCTGAATCGCATCGACGTCGGCCGGCGGGTGCCCGCGATACCCTTGCAGTAGGCGATAGCCCTTTATGCTGCGAATGAGGTCGGCGGCATCCAGCTCCGTCAGCGGGGTGATCCGGAAACGCACATCTCCCAGAATTTCGACATGGATCCCGCCGAGCCCGAAGCCGATCAAGGGGCCGAAGGAGGGATCTTGAACCATCCCCGCCATCATCTCGACGCCGCCTTTCACCATCGGCTGGACGAGCACGCCTTCCATCGCGTCCGTCTGCTGCTCTTGAGACAGGCGTGCGGCGATCTCCTCATACGCATGGCGCACCTCGGCCTTACTCGTGAGATTCAGATGCACGCCGCCGATCTCCGTCTTATGGACGAGGGTATGCGAGGCTAATTTCACGGCGACCGGAAAGCCGATCTGCGCAGCAAGTGCGGCGGCCTCCTCGGCGCTGGTCGCCACTCCGCCCGGAGGCAGCGTGATTGCCATGGCGGACAAGACCGCGCGCGTTTCAGTGACCGTCAACCAGCCGCCTCCCCTGGTGGCCAGCACGTCGCGGCAGATGGTCTGAACGGCCGGCAGATCCAGATCGTCGAAGTCGGGCACCATGCCGAGCGGGCGATCGCGCCACTGGACGTATCTGGCGATGGTGCCTAGGACACGCGCGGGGAGTTCAGGCAGGCCGAACGTCGGAATGGTTTCCCCGGGCAGGGATAATCGGCGCTCGCGATCGGACTCCACCATCCAGCCCACATAGACCGGCTTCTTGATCGGCTGTGCCGCCCGCGCCGCAGCAATCCCTCGGGTGATGCCTGCCGCAATCGGATCGACGTCGGTGCTGGTGACGGCGATGTACAAGATGATCAAAGCGTCGATGTCGTCGGAGGTCAGGAGCGTGTGGATGGCCTCATGGTACTGCTCAGGGCCGGCCGAAGCGATTAAGTCGACCGGGTTGCGCAGCGAGGCGGAGGCGGGGAGAAACGGCGAAAGCCGCGTGATCGTCGCCTGAGACAACTCCGGCACCTCCAGGCCGGCTGCTTCACAGGCATCCGCGCAGAGAATGGCCGGCCCGCCTGCATTGGTCAGGATGCCGACCCGTGTGCCTTTGGGCAAAGGCTGCTCCGACAGAGCCGCCGCGAGCGCGAACATATCTTCCAGCGTATCGGCCCGCAGAATGCCAGTTTGTTGAAACAAGGCCTCGACCGCGACATCGTTGGCGGCCAGCGCGGCGGTGTGTGAGCCGGCGGCACGTTTGCCGGACGATGTCCGGCCTGCTTTGAGTGCGACGATCGGTTTGTTGCGGCTGACTCGCCGCGCGATGTGCGCGAACCGCCTGGGGTTCCCGAACGATTCCACATACAACAAAATGACGGTTGTGGCGTGATCACTCTCCCAATACTGCAACAGGTCGTTCACGGAGACATCCGCCTTGTTGCCGACGCTGACGAAGGTCGACAGGCCGAGTTGCAATCGTCGTGACGCCGCGAGCAGGGCCAGCCCCAAGGCGCCGCTTTGGGATGACATCGCAATCGAACCGGCGAGCGGAAAGGTGGAGGTGAAGGTGGCGTTGAGCTGCACCGACGGGTCTGTATTCAGGATGCCGAAGCAGTTCGGCCCGACCATGCGCATGCCATGCTGCCGGACCTTGTCCAACAGTTGCGCTTGCAGTCGACGCCCTTCCTCGCCGACCTCGGCGAACCCGGCAGTGATGACCACCAGGGCGCGGACTCCGGTTGCCGCGCAGTCGTCCACCACGGAAAGGACCGCGTCTTTGGGCACGGCAATGACTGCGAGATCGGCCGGTTCCGGCAGGGCATGGAGCGAGGGAAAGGTGTCGACCCCCGCGATTGTGGATGCATGCGGGTTGACGGCGTAGCAGCGCCCGCGAAATCCATTGCTGTGGAGCGCGTCGAGGAGGCGATACCCGATACTCTGCGGAGAGCGAGAGGCGCCGATCACGGCGACGGTGCGGGGATGGAAGAGGGGACGCAGTGAGGCGGTTGTGGCGACCCGCTCGCGCCATTCCGATTGCCGCACGCTCTCATCGGTTGGGGTCAGCGATAATTCGACCTCCATGTCGCCGCCGTCAAGATGTTCTTCCATGGTGAAGCCGGATGTGGCGAACACCTCACGCATCGCCAGATTGTCGGCATGGGTGATGGCCCAGAGTTTGGTGAACCCGTGCCGGATGGCGAGTAGGGCCAGACGTTCGAGCAGAATCGTGCCGAGCCCGTGCCCATGGAGCCGGTCGTCGACGGCCATGGCGACTTCCGCCTCATGCGGGTTTCGCGCATGGTACGACCCTGAAGCGATAATGCTCAGCGTATCGTCCTGGCGCCGGAGAGCGAGCAGCGTGAGGCTCCGCTGTGGCTGCGACGAATCGCAGAGTGTGCGGATCACCTCGGCGGGGGGATCGGTTTCCGAGAAAAATCGATGGCGCGTTGCCGCCGGAGAGAGACGTTCGACGAAGCGTTGCAACTCGTCGGCGTCGCCTGGTTGCGCGATCCGCAGCAAGGCCGTGGTGCCATCGCTCAGGATCGTGTGCCCCGCGTCTGGTCCATCGTCCCGTAGGGGGGGTATGTGGCGCGGGCGAAGACGTTGCATCGAATCACCTCGTCAGCAGGCTCGGTTTCACGATCAGCAGCAACCCCAGTGCGATCATGACCGCGCCGCTGAGGAGTTTCAACCACCGGCCTTCGCGTTCGTCCAACTTGCGGCGTCCCAAGGTGACGACCGCCAGCGTGACCATCAGCGCATCGTCGGCGATGTAGGCGAGATTGTAAAGCCCGAGGTAGGCATAGTAGTGCCAGGTTGGCAGATGGTAGGTGCTCAACACCTGGGTGTAGAGGGCGGGGAATCCGGCCGTGCACAGTAACTCGACGAGGTTGACCAAGCCCGCCAGCACGATCACGCCGACCAGGGCGCCGGCTCGATGTTCCGCCTGGACGATCCGGCGGATCCTCGCATAGAGCCCAGGCTTGGCGGCGTCCGGAATGCTCAACGAAAATCCCCGCCGGAACGCGAAAAAGTCTTTCACGTTCACCAGGCCGATCCCTATGGCCAGCGCTCCCAATATGAACTGGACGGCATGGGACAGGCCGATCAGTAGAAACAGGTTCAGCCAGGCCGCCATAAAGGCAAAATAGATGAGACCGCTCACCAGCACGAAGGTGCCGGAGATGAGCACCATGCCGAAGCGGTCGCGCAGGGTCGCCAGCAACGACAAGAGAAACAGGAGGAC
Source organism: Fimbriimonadaceae bacterium (assembly GCA_019638775.1). NCBI lineage: Bacteria > Bacillati > Armatimonadota > Fimbriimonadia > Fimbriimonadales > Fimbriimonadaceae > Fimbriimonadaceae bacterium. Next base: position 25,120 of record JAHBTD010000008.1, read on the forward strand.
CCACATCGCACAGGGATTGAAGCCGTCGAGCAGGCCGATGGCGAGCGTGAACAGTGGAAGGCCCAACTCAGCGACGCCGACGCGGCCCACCCACGGCAGCACGATGGTATCCGCCTCAGCCGTGGCTTGGGCTTTGGCCTGGCAGTCCGGCTGGGCCGGGCGGCAGGCGACAAACGGTTCGGCGGCTGGCGTGGTGGGGGGATGCTCGAGCATGGCGAGGAGACGGGCGCCGGTGGTGTGATCGTCCTGGTATCCGACGATCAGTTCCCCATTCAGATAGAACGCCGGCACTCCGACCACCGAGAGGGCCTGGTCTTGCGCGAGCCTGTGCAGTCGTGCCAACGCATCGCGATCGACCGCGATGTCGTGAAACAGGATGCGGAGGTCGGGATGAGTCCGTCGAAGCTGTTCGAGAAAGACTTTCGCCGCCTCGCAATGGGGGCAGCCGGTACGTACGAACACTTCCACATCGGGGGCCGGCTCCGAGGTCATGCCGACTCCCGGCCTTATGACCAGACAGAAGAGGAGCAGGAGCAGGCCGGTGCCCACGTGTCCATACCGAACCATACGGCCTCCGGCCCGTCGGCTAACTCACAAATTCGGGTGCCGCGACGGAACGGATATAGGACAACACGTCCAGCATTTGTTGATCCGTCAATTTCCCCCGATAGCCGTGCATGGGGCTGAACAGGGCCCCGTTCGCAATCGTGATCAGCAATTCCCAATCGGTTTTCACCCGCGAGTTGACCGACTGAAAATTCGCCGGCCGCACGATCAGATACTGCCCATCCGGTCCGTTCCCGTCCAGTTTGTCGCCATGGCACCGGAGGCAGTTTTTTTCATAGATGGCCTGGCCGTCGCGAGGATTGCCGCGATTGGTCTGGCCGGCGGCCCAGGTGCTTCCCAGGATCACGAGGCAAAGAGCGCAGAGAATACTGAAGGTTTTCATGCGGGACTCCTTTATGGTTCGACGATGATTCGATGTCTTCCGAAAGATTGCCGCTCACCTCATCGTACTAACAACACGGGACAGGGGACCTGGTGGAGCAGTGCGTGAGAAATACTCCCCAGAAGAAACCGCTCCAGTCCTTTCCGTCCGTGTGAGCCGATGATCAACAGGTCTGCCGATTTGGCGCGTTCCGTCAAAATGTCCGTGGGATCGCCCACACTCACCTGCGTCCCGACCGTATACCGGTTGTTCATCACCGAGGCGGCGAGCTGTTTGACCAAATCTTCCGCCGAGCGTACGGCGATGCCGGTCCAGTCTTGAAGCGGAAAGAGGCTGAAGGGATCGGTGGCGGGAATGGGCCGCACCACGCTCACAATGGTGAGATCGACCGGATTTCTAAACGGGTGGGCGAGCAGCCAGGATTTGATGCGCTCGGCGTCCTCATGTCCTTCGACGGCCACCGTGACTCGCTTGACCGGTCCCTCCCGTTCCTTCACGATCAACGTCGTACAATCCGCATGCAGCGCGACGCGATGGGAGACACTGCCCAGGACGAATTCGCCGACACGCCCGCGTCCCCGCGCGCCGAGCACGATCAGCTCCGGACGAAGATCCCGCGCCTTGTCCAGAATCAGCGATGCCGGTTTGGCGAACTCACAGACGCGGGTGATGGACACTCCCTTCGCGGGCAGGAGCGTGGTGGTGTGATCCAGGAGCTGCTCGCCCGCCTTCTTCATGGCAGTGCGGAAGTCGTCATAGCCCTGCATGCTGCTCACTTCCGCGACGATGGGATATTGAAACATCCCGAGGTCGATTCCATGCAGCAGAACGACCTCATGCAGATCGTAGAGATACGAGGCTTCTCGAACGGCCGCAAACGCCTGCTCCGACCAGTCCAGTGCGATCAGAACGCGCATAGGCCTCCTTCCTTTAGAACAACGGATGCGGCGACGTGCCGAAGGGCATCAACCGCGGGGAATCGCCGACGTTGCCTCGAATGCGCCACTGTCCGTCTTCGAACGTCATGTAGTGAACTTCTTCATACCAACTATCGATCGGGACACGTAAGCCGCCGGTCTTTGAGCGTCCGGACAAGCTGCCGGTGCAGGTGACTTCGATGATAGTGTTCGAGCCGCTGCCGACCTTGGCCAGCCTTGAAAAGTGATGGGTATCGGTGAGGTCCTGGAATTCATCGAAGAGATCGGCCCACACCTTCCGCATGTCGGATTTTTTGAGTCCGTGATAGTCGTACTGTTCCGAATAGAGGGCCATCACGCCATCGAGGTCGCGTGTGCGGATGGCCTCATCAGCCGCACGAAAGGTGCGCATGACCGCCTCTGTCGTCGCCTGATCCAGCTCAGCGGCCGCGTCCGGCAGCATCCGCACCTCGGCCCTCGCTGCCGGTAGGATGGCGAGTAGAACCAGGATTCCACCGATCAGCAATCCGCTCCATTGTATCCCTCTCCGCCGCCGTTCCCCCATGACCCCCTCGCCTCGACCGTTCCGATTACTGCGTGCACCCGGCGCGCCCTGTTCACGCCGAGGGCCTAACCGGTCCAGGTGATCCGGACAAACTCTTCGTCCTGATCGTATTGAATGTCCAATTCTCCATGGTGTGCATGTTTGAGCGCTTCGCCGATGCGCCGGGGCAAATGGGCGTCGGTGGTGAGGACGACCAGCCCCTCGGTCCGGTCTTCGATCGTCATGATGCGAGCCATGGGGTGGGAGTTCTTTTCCTGCGCCTCGGTATTGTGAATCAGCCCCATCACCTGATCGCGATGCTGGGTCGTATATGGCCCTTTCAGGGTCACGAATCCCTTGGGATTCTTGTCCTGGATCCGCAGGCATGCGGGACAGGTGATTGGTTCGGCATCTGCCGGTTTGGCTTCCCAGGTCCAGCGACCTTTTTGGTAGAGGGCGCCGCACGTGGTGCAGACCGTCGGCTCCTTCAACTTGCCCGGCATCTTGTACGAATCGTGTTTATATTCCTCAACGAATCGATCGCGGCGCGCGCTGTGGCCGCCTTCCGTCTGTTTGTTCATTGCCATACGCCCCTTTCCTGGCCGGAGCGCCGGTTCGTGGCGCTCTCCCGGCGCTTATGACCTGCTCACAAATGCTTCTTCTGCGAGGTTGAGATACTGCAACACTTCTCGGTCTTCGACCTGTTCGAATTCCCGGTAGAAATTGCCGACGGCATAAAACGGGTCCGGTGTTCGGAGCACCACCAATTGATCCACGATCGCCCGCGCCTGTTCCACGGTGCTGTGCGGACCGACCGGAACGGCCCCGATGACACGGCGGGGATGCGCCTGACGCACCGTCGCGACCGATGCAAAGAAGGTGGCGCCGGTTGCCAGTCCGTCGTCCACGAGAATCACCGTCCGGTCCTTGAGTGAGGGGAACGGCCGCCCCTGCCGGTAGAGGGCCACACGCCGGGCGACTTCCTTTTGCTGCGTCTGTACGGCGGCCGCCAGGTCTCGATCCGTCAATGAGAGGCCGGAGAGCGCCTCCCGATTCCAGTAGACCGCTCCCGTTTCACTGACCGCCCCCAGCGCATATTCCGGATTGCCGGGCGCGCCGATTTTACGTGTGATCAGCACATCCAGAGGCAGATGCAGCGCCAGACTCAATTGATAGGCTACTGCCACCCCTCCGCGCGGGAGCGCGAGCAGGATCGCCGCAGGATCGTTTCGGTATGCGGCTAATTCCTGTGCGAGCAGTTCGCCGGCTTCTTCACGGTTCTTGAACATGTCGCGTGCCCCTTATTCGCCTGTGTCGCACGGTGTGTCAGTCTTGTGCTGTCTACCAGAGCCCGCTGGTCACTCCCACGCCGATCAAAAAGAGTGCCACAACAATCATGAGGAACACCAACCACCGGTGATGGTGCGACGACCCCTCAGGATGCCAATGCATTTCCCAGGGAATATCCAAGTACCGAGGATGTTTGAACATGGTCTGCTCCTTCCGCTCAGGAGACCTTGACCTCGATGGATTTCGGTTTGGCCTTCTCCGATTTCGGCAGATGGACCTTCAGCACACCGTCTTTGTACTCCGCCGCGACCCTGCTGCCATCGGCATCTTCCGGCAGCGTGAAGCTCCGCAGAAAACTGCCGTAGGCGCGCTCCACCCGGTGGTACTTCTTGTCTTTTTCTTCCTTCTCGTATTTCCGTTCGCCGGAAATGGCGAGCACATTGTCCTGCACGGTCAGCTTCACGTCTTCCTTTTTGATCTCCGGCAGCTCGGCTTTGATCAGATATTCCTTGTCGTCCTCCGTGATATCGACCAGCGGAGCCCATTCGGCTACCGAGATCGCTTCCTTTTGTCCTTCGACCTTCCCCTGGGGCCGTCCCCAGAGTGCCGACAGACGCTTCTCCACATCTTCCAGTTCTTTCCAAGGGTTCCACTGCGCGCGAAACGGTTCCCAGCGTGTCAGTCCACTCATGATGCCGTCTCCTTTGTGCAAGCCTGTGGATGGTGCATCTGCGCCTGACCATCGACCATTCGTTCGTCACGCGCAACTGCTTCCGGACTATTGCAGGCCCGATGCCAGGAAGAAATCCTGCGATGGCCGCATCCGGGAGTGGCGAAAGTTCACTCGCTTAGAGCAATCGGCGAGGCGTCCTCCCGGTTGTCAGTGCCGGAGGGTGGGGCGATACGGGGCAGCAGCGCGGAGCGGCAATGGTGCCAATTACCTCATTGATTCCAGGCCGACCGTGCTTACATGAATAGGTGAAGGGAGGTGGAGCCAGGATAAGGTCGACATCCCCGCTTCCGTGCAGCGAAGAGTTGGTTCGGGGATTGCGTCTGTGCCGGTTTCGGGATCAGTTCTGAAGGGACGCGCTTCCATCTCGGTGCCAGTATGAGGCACGGCTCCAGTGGGAGCCCGATGAACGGGAGGCGCGGGACATCCGGCGTGAGCGTGGTGCCGGGGTGTCCGGATGGATCTCGCTCGGTCGGCAGGCCCGATCTCCACACGGAAGCGGGTTTTTTATGTTCGCGCTGCCGGTCGTTCGGTCGCTAACGCAGAAACGCCTTCCGCAGTTTGAGCAGGTATGCATCGGCGAGGTCCGGGCGCGCCTGTTGCGTGCAGGTGCGAAGACGGCGAGCGGCCTCTTCACTCCAGTACTCCCCTAGATCGATGACTTCACCGGGCCGGTACTGTCCCGACTTGATCCGACGCACGACTTCGCCGACCGGAGTTTCCGAAATCCTGATACTGAAGCTGCCGCGTTCCAGCAACTCGCAGAGATTAAACAGCACGCGCACGTAGGCCGCGGCGTATTTCGCCGGCCTGCCGTCCTTTTTCTCCAGCATCTTCTTGCGCTGGTTCTCGCAGTAGTTGAGAAAGGAGTCATAGGCGGTCTGTGCGGACCAGAGACGGGGGAAGAGTTGCCGGAGCTCCGTGCCCCAGTCGTCCATCGTGACGACCGGAGCGACCAGCGTTTCCAGCACCAAGGGATGGCCCTGCAGCGCGAGCTGGAGAAAGTGCCCGATTTCCCAGGCGGTCTCGTCGTCTTCTTCCTTCATCATCCTCGTGCCTTGGTATTTGAAACCTACACGAAACAATTCAGCGGTGGGCAGCACGAACACGCTGCGGAAATCCTTGTCGCTGTCCGGTCCGGCCAGGCCGTGCGCATGCGAGCCGACGACGACTTTCAGGATGCAGGTGTCGCTTGCTGGCAAGTGGGGGTTGGTCATGTTCGCGATGCGGCAACTTGGGCGACGCAACCGTTCAAAGTCATGTATTTGGGATAGTCGGTTTCAGGGATCTCGATGTGGAATGCCTTGTGCAGTGCGACCACGAAGTTGAGGAAGTCCATCGAGTCGAGGTCGAGCTGGTCTCGAAAGCTGACATCGGGGTTGAGGCAGGCCAAGTCTGCCTCGGGGGCGATCTCGCCGAGAAGACGGAGAATTTGCGCGCGGGTGTCGGCGTCGGATGGTGTGGTCGTCATAACGATTGAGGCTCTTGTAGAAGACGATCGATTTCAGCCAGAAACAATCCGCCGCGATGGCCGTCGCTGACACGGTGATCCGCGGACAACGACAGGGTCACGACCGGTCGTGGGACGACCTGCCCGTCGGCCACCCAGGGCCGTTCGACCACCTTGCCGAATCCGACCAACGCCACTTGCGGAGGATAAATGACTCCGAACACGGTTTCCACCCCTTGTTCGCCAAGACTGGTGACGGTGATGGTGGCGTCCGACAGTTCCGAACTTCGTAACGAACCGGCACGGGCCCGTTTGACCAGGTCCTGGAACCGTTGCATCAAGTCGCCGAGGTCGGCGCGGTCGGCGTCGTGCAGGGCCGGTGCGACGAGCCCTCCCTGGCGCAGAGAAATGGCCGTGCCGATGTGAATGCGCTCGCTTCTGACTGCATCGCCGTCCTTCCACAGGGCATTGAGTTCGGGTACCTGCCGAAGTGCGAGGGCGACGGCCTTGATGAAGAGGACGCTCGATAACAATCGTTCCGTCACCGGGCGACGCTGATTTTCCGCTGTCAGCCAAGCCAAGGCACGGCTCATGTCGATGGTGGTGCTCAGGTAGTAGTGCGGGATCTCGCGTTTGGAGCGAGCCATGGCGGCGGCGATGGTTTGCCGCATGCGCGCCTGGCGCTCGGCCATGGTGAGTGGTGCGGCGACCTTGACGTCGCTCGCGAGCGCACGGGTGACATCGTCCAGCGTGATGGCCCCTTCCGGCCCCGTTCCCTGAAGGCCCGCCGGATCAATCCCTCGCTCGGCGGCCAGCGTTCTGGCTGCGGGAGAGATGCGCAGGCGGGTACCCGGCGACGATGCGGGAGCAGTCTTGGCAACGGGCGGGATTCTGGAAGGAGTGACCGGCTGGGGCGCGATGTGCTGTGGCTGGGCCGCGGCGGCTGCCGGTTGCCCTGCTTCGCGAATGATCGCCATCACGGTGCCGACCGGGACTTTGTCTCCGGGTGTGCTCAGCAACTGTTCGACGATCCCGCTGGCATGGCATTCGACCTCGATGGCCGCTTTTTCCGTATCGACCTCCGCGATGATCTCGCCCTTGGCGATCCGGTCGCCGATCCGCTTTTTCCATTGTACCAAGGTCCCCTCGGTCATGTCCGCGCCGAGGGTGGGCATGACGAATTCAGCCATGAAAGAGACTCCCTGAAGCGTGAAGCGCGAATGGTGACACGTAAAATGGAACGGCCGATGCGTGACGGAGCAAGAGCCGAGCCATCGATTATCCCAGCAACCGGCGAACCGCCTGCACGATGTTCTCCACGGACGGCAGCGCCGCCTCCTCCAGATGTTTCGGATAGGGAATCGGGACCTCTTCACTGCATACGCGCGCGACCGGGGCATCCAACTCGTAAAACGCCTGTTCCATGATCACGGCGGAGATTTCCGCGGCGAAACTGCCGGTGCGCCAGGCTTCGTCGATCACGACCGCTCGGTGAGTCTTTCTCACCGACGCCAGAAGGGTGTCGCGATCAAGCGGGCGCAGGACCCGCAGATCCACGACTTCAGCCTCGATGCCTGCCTGCGCCAGTTGTGTGGCGGCGGCCAACGCTTTCCAGAGGCTGCCGCCGAAGGTGAGCAGGCTGACATCTTTCCCAATGCGACGGACGGCCGCATGCGAGATCTCGACCGGAACCGGGCCCTCTTCCAGAGTGCCTTCCATGGAATAGAGGTACGCATGTTCAAAGATAAAA